>DATKYA010000027.1:0-3348 GCA_035528775.1 Planctomycetota bacterium
CAGAACCACTTCGAGACCGACTGCTTCAAGGTTTCCGTGGAAAGCGACGGCCAGTTTACCATAACCGACAAGCGAACAGGCACGGTCATCACGCGGCCCGGGGAGCCTTGGGCAGACATCCTCGCCCGGGAAGACCGCGGCAGCCTCTGGTGCAAGGGCTACACCGGGGCGGAAGCCAGATCAACAGTCACCGGCACCCGGATTTTCAGGGCGCTGTTCGGCTGGGAGTTGCGACGGACCGGCGAGGTCACCGCCGCACCCTGGCACGAGTTCGGCAAACTCACATGGACGCAGGCATTTTTCTTCTACGACAAGCTGCCCCACTTCGACCTGCACATCGACTTGGCATGGAGGGGCAGCGCCACCGAGCTGCGGCTGCGGCTGCCGCTGGGCGAGTTCGCGCAGAGCTGCGTCCACGGCATTCCCTATGGCGCCGCCGCACGGTTCCCCTATGCCGCCGACTCCGCCGTCCAGGACGGCAAATCGCTGATCGCCGGGGGCGACTGGCCCGCGTGCGCCTGGGTGGAGTTCGGCGACGGCGTCTACGGCATCACAATGGCCCACACCGGCACGCCGGGCGTCCAGTGCGAAGACGGCGTGATGCAGGTTTCGCTGCTCCGCAGCCCCATTGACGACCCCGAATTCTCCCATAACTTCTACCTCGCGGCCGACCGCGGCGCCCACGAGAACGGCAACCATCATTACCGCTTCAGCTTCATGCCCGGCGAGGGCGACTGGCGCTCCAACGGCAGCTACCGGTTCGGCTTCGAGACGCAGAACCCGCTGTTCCCCTACATCGGCCCGGCGCGAACCGGCCGCTCCCCCATCACGCGGTCGTTCCTCGACTTCGGCCCGCCAAACCTCATCTGTACCGCGTGGCTCGCCAATCGCCAGGGGCAGAGGCTCGTCCGCATCTATGAGGCTGAAGGAACCGAGACCGAATTGGCCTGGGGCCAAATGCCCGAGCGGCGAATCTACCACGCCACGCCCAGCGGCGAGCGGCTGGAACCGGCCGACAAATTGGTGTTCAAGCCGTTCGAGATCAAGAATATCCTGCTGGCGTGAGGAGGATGAAGAGATGATCGGATGACGGGATGGTGGGACCTCATTCCCTCGGCTTGGCCAGATATTCCAGCACCTTCAGATTGAGGAATCGCTTCGACGCGGCCGACTTCACGATGCAGGCGGTATCGGCTCCGCGCCCGGTGCCCGCGATGGCGATCACTTCCCTGTTCTCAGCGACGAGGCCGGCATCGCAGGCCTCCATCACGATCGATCTCGCAGGCAACCTTGGTGCCCTGGCCGAGCCGACGCAGGCTCTGGGCCACGATGATGGTAGGATACGTGCCCCCGAATTCCGACGCGAAGCACGTTTCGATGGAATGCGTGAGGATGGTGCCGGTGAAAACGGAAACCCCGAGCTCCCGGAGTTGTCCGAGAGTCTCGGGGTTGAGTTCGAGCTCGTTGGGATTCCTGAACCCGCAGGAATGGGTGACGGCCACGATGTTCAGGCCTCTGCCGGAGAATCGCTTGCCCGCCGCGAGGGCGGTATCTCCGCAGGTGGCAGCCACCACGATGTCCTTGAAGCCTTCAGTCAACGCGGCATCCACGGCATCAAGGCACGCCTGCGTATTGTGCGGCCCGCCTTTCGCGAAGTAGACGACCTCTCGTTTCCTGAAACCGGCCGCCATGGGTCAGCCCCTGGTTAGCGGAGTTTCTTCTTGTGGCGGTTCGCCCGCATGCGTTTCTTGCGTTTGTGCTTGTTGATCTTACGCTTTCGAGTTTTCCTGCCGCAAGGCACGTATGTGTCCTCCGATTCGCGTCGACCCGAAGGGGTCGCTCCGGCTGATGGGAAAGGCAAACAGCTTCCCCGTAAAACGACCTATATCATTTTAGCACGTGGACGCTTCAGATTCAAGCGGAATATCGAATCTATCGAATCTATCGAGACGACCCCCTCGAAACTGCAACGTTTCCCGTGAATCGTTCGCATCCCGCCTTGGACCGACTTGTTGTTGCTGGTGTCAGGCTTCGGGCGCCGGGCTTGTGGCGGCGCCCGGGAATGATCCTCTCGGCTGTGGATGATGCACGCGGCCGCGGGGACAGGGGAAGTTGATCAGCACGCGGGCAGTGGCCTAGTCCTCATCCTCGTTCAGCCGGTAGCTGTCTATCATCTCCTCGCCGAAGTATTCGACCGGGGTGTCATCCCAATCCTCCGCGAGCGCTTCCATCTGGACACGCTCACGGGGAGCAAGAATGAGCTTGCGATGTCGCTCTCGAATCAACTGTAACCGTTGTTTTCTGATGCTCATGGCGTCTGTCTCCGTCTATGGTTAAGGTGAAGCCGATTCATCGAACAGGAAAGCCCACTATTATAACCCGTCCTTGGGAGAAAGTCAATGAAACATTGTCGGCAAATTTTTCCCGGAAACCACCGGAATCCTTCAAGCTCCGCCATTGCCCGTAGCGGGGGCTCGGAAGAAGTCACTCCTGCCGAACCGCTCGGCCAGACCGAAACGGCTTCTTCCGATGCCCTTTCGTTTCGCGGCGCGGATCCCGGGCTTCCGCAGACCCGAACAGGAATCCGCACCGAATGGCCTTCGGATCGCTTTCCGCCTCCCGCTCACCCTCCACACAATTAGACTGGGGAGCCGGGCAAATCGTTCATTCTTTCAGCCCGAAAAAAGACGGGCTGCGAGCGGTTTCGATATCCCGTCATTCTGTATTTTATCGTCAACGCGTTCGATTTTCTGATGGGTTTTCTGCCGCCGGTGCACCGCCCGAAAATGGCCATCGTCACCGCTCGATTTCGGCCAGCACGCGGTCAGGCGCGAGGCTCGACAGGCATTCGAGCTGCCGGCCGCACTTGGGGCCTGTGCTGCCGCAGGGGCTGCAAGCCACGTCTGCCGTCAGCACACGCACGTTCTCACCCACCGGCGCCCACGTGACGGGATCGCTCGGCCCGAACAGCACAATGCAGTCGGTGCCGGCGGCAGCGGCGAGATGGCTCACGCCCGAATCGTTGCCTACGTACCGGCCGCAGAGCGAAAGCACAGCCGCCAGCTCGCGCAGCGGAAGCTCGCGCAGAACCGGCACGGCCACGCCCGCCGCACGTTCCACCTCCGCCACTGCGGCCGCATCCGCCTCACCGCAGAAGATCACCACCTGCCTGCCGTCGTCACGCATCCGCCGAACTACCCGTGCGAAATGCTCAGGCGGCCAGCACTTGAGGCGCCCCCCACTGCCGGGATGAACGCCGATGACCGGCACCGCGGGCTCCAACCCGTGCTCGCGCAGGATGCCGGCGGCATGCTGCTTCTCCGCATCCGTGATTAGCACCCGCGGCGG
>DATKYA010000028.1:0-6689 GCA_035528775.1 Planctomycetota bacterium
CGGGATTGCGGCTCGCTGCACCTCTACGCCACCGTGCTCGATCGCGAGCCGGCGCCATCGGCCGCAGACGGATGCGGCATCGAGTTGCTCATCGGCCCGGCACAGCCTGCCGGCCGCACCTCGCCGATCGCGGGCGACACACGGATCCTGCTCGGCGCGCTGCGCGACAATGACAAGCTGGTGCCGTTCGCCCGTGCCGGCAGGCCGAGCGTGCAGGACCAGCCGGGCGCGCTCACGACGATCCCCGGTGCGAAGGTCGCCATCCGAGAGAGCCTCAATGGTCAAGGCTGGCATCTCGAAGCCGAGATTCCCCTGGCATTCCTGCCGGAGATAAGCAAAGAGCGCGAAGTGACCTTCCTGCGAAATTACTGGCCGGGCGCGAAGCGGCTTGGCGATTTCCTGGAGCGGTACACGGAGACGAAGTTCGACCTGGCAGCGCCGGTGCGGCTCAACGTGGTGCTGCACGTGACGGACGGGCGGGGCGGCTCAAGGCCGCTGCCGTGGGTGCGCGGAAACGCAGCCGACCCGTCGAAGTGGGGAGAGGCTGCCGCACCTGCCGAGTGACGCGGGCGGTACGTAGAACTGTTACCCCGACAAATGACGTTCATTTTTTTAAACGCAGCCAGGCAGAGAGAGAGGTTATAAAGTCTTGCCTGACAATCGCTTACGGCGTTTCGATAAGAAACAAAGCGTCCGCGGCGAATTTCTGGCACGCAATTTGCTACGTAAAACAGCAGATGCCCGCAGTGGCGGGCACTTTGGCCTGCGGTGCGGAGCGTCGCCGGGGCTGAAGAGGCTTCTGACACACGCTCTGACTGGGTACTACCATGCCCGTTCGCGCCATACCCTTTGTACTTTTGACGCTACTCCTTTTCCTGCTGTGCCTTCAGGCGCAGGCGGCCGACACCGCCATCGAGCGATTCGATGTTCAGGGCCGAATGGTTAGTTCGTCATCTGGCCTCAAAAACGAAAGAACCCCACAGGTTGGGCTGGAGGCGGGCTTCCGACGGCAGGTCTGCCATCATGTGCGTGTTCTTATTGCTCCAGTAGAGCCGAGCGATGGAACCGGTTCCGGTCTGGACGGACATCACTCTGCCGACATCGCCTCGGAAGGTTGGTGTGGCGGCCGGGTTCAGGCCGATGCTTGCGAGCGGCACGGCGGCTTCGAGGGTGTAACTGCCGGCTCGGGGCGCGAACGAATCGGCAGCACGCAGGGCGGGGAGATAAGCGGCTCAGCTTTGCAGTGGTTGACGGCCAACCGGCGGCAATCCTCTATGCGCTGGGGCTTCAACCATGAGCCCACCGCCGATGAAACGTGGAACACGAGCCGCGGCCAGGAAGCTTTCGGCGGAGTTACCGCCACGTCATCAAGGATGCTCACGCTATCGGCATAAACCGTTTGCCGGTCGAAGTCTTGCCATTCGTCACTAACGTATCGACCATGCGTCGGTTCGAGGGGCACACCCGACGGCACCATCAACTGGCGCATCAAGAATCGGTGGCCCGGCTTGCACGGCGGCTGTGCAGCACAACGAGGTGAACGTGGGCCGCGCGGGACAGCCCCGGATCGGCGTCAGCGCCGTAGTTGGTGCCGACGCAAATCACCTCCCCCAGTTCATCACCTATGTAGGCGGAACCGAGGATGCGAATCGGGGCAAGAAGGACGCCGGGATGGTCGGCGGCCTCCACAGGCGCGACCTGGGCATTTCGCGTCAACGAGCAGTTCAAGACCGCCGTCACAGCCGGAGATCGCATCGCGTTCTTCCATCCCGGATCGAAAGTCCGGCAGCGATTTCTTCGCCAACGGCAGGAGAGTTAATGTGATTGTCGACGTCACGGATGCCGCTGCGATTTCCAGCTACTTGATAGCTGAGAACTCCGACGTGCCGGTTGCAGACGACAGGCGCTGGTCAGCCCTGCCTCCCTCAGAATATCAGATCGCCGGTGAGGCCGGAGAGGTTGCGCTCACGCTGTGGCTCCGGATGCGCGACGACGACATACTCGCAGCCCGGCCGGCCATTACCTGGCTTACCGTGAAATGAACATGCCACGCAGTTATTACCCTTTGAAAAATATCCCAGAAGGAGAACTCCAGGAATGAACTCATCCGAACGCCCTGCAGCACAGCCCTGTATCGTGCTGCGGTTCAACCATTTCGACCCGATCTGGCGGCGCTGCTGGGATCGCCCCTTCACAGACGACGGACGCCGGTTCGCCTCCTATCGGGCCATCGAGGAGCGCTGGATCTCCGACGCCATTGCCACCTGCGACGACGGAGTTTCCTGTTTCATGGTTGAGTGCTCCTGGGTGCTGCGCCACTACCTGGAGCGCCATCCCGAGCATATGGACGTCGTGCGGCGCCTGGCTCGAGAGGGGCGGTTCGAACTGCTGGGCTCCGGGGAGAACATCGTCGACGCCAACATGATCCACGGCGAAACACTGGTGCGCAACCTGGTGCTGGGCACCCTATGGGCGGAGGATGTGTTGGGGCGGCGCCCGACCACCGGCTGGCACAGCGACGGGTTTGGCTCCTCTGCCCAAATGCCGCAGCTCTTCCGGCAGTGCGGATACGACTGGCTGCCCGCGATCAGCTACAGGAATCCCGACGCACCGTATTGGCGGGGGCTGGACGGCTCAACGCTATTCTTCTTTGCCGAGGCCGGGAGGCAAGCGTCCGACTCCGACCCGCAGCGGCTCGTTCATCGGCAGGCGACTGCCAGCTACATCTATGTCAAGCTGCCGCCATGTCCGGCGTGCGCCGGCGAAGGCTGCGATGCCTGCAATGGCAATGGTTTTGACATCGTCCGAGCCGAGTTCACCGCCCCACCGACTGAGCGCCTTCCGGGAGAAGTTGTCATTTTGCTCCTGACGGGAGAGGAGATCATGCCCGGCCTGAACGTGGCGGCCGATATTGCTGCCTTTAATGCCGCGCATCCGGAGTTCGCTGTCCGACAGGGCGTCTATGCCGATCTGCGGCCATTGCTCGCCGACTATCTGAGCCGGGTGGACGCCCCGCCCGCCCACCAGATCAGCTCGAAGGTTGAAAACAATCCGTGCCACACGGGCTGCTACGTGTCGCGCATCAGGATCAAGCAGGGACACCGGGCGCTCGAACATGCCCTGTTGGCGGCGGAGTGCTGGGATGCTCTGCTCGCCGCCGGTACGGCAAAGGAGACGCTTCGCGAGGCTTGGCGGAAGATGACCTTGTCGGGCTTTCACGACGCCATCACCTCCTCCCACTGCGATCCGGCCTATGACGAATTGCGCGACCTGCACCGCGACCTCGCGCAGACCATTGCGGCGGTCAAGTCCGCCGCCTGTACCACCGCACCGTCAACCGTCCCGGCAACGGCAACTGTCTTCAACCACACTCAGGCTGCGGCGTCTGCACCGGTGCGGGTGGCGATTCCCAGCGGCTGGCAGGGTGCAACGGTGTCGGCTGACGGTGTGCGGGTGCCGGTATACGATTGCACTCCCGGCACGGTCGAATTTCTTGCCACCGATGTGCCTGGCCTGGGGGCGCGAACTTTCGCCATCGCAGAGGAGCCCTTCCGCACCGAGGCACTGAACGAGCGAACCATCGCCTGCGGTCAGCTCACGGTGGAAGTCGGCGAGCACGGCCTGACGGGCATCGCGCTGGCAGGAGTCGGGCGGGTGGCCGATGCACGGAAACTCCTGGTCGGCGAGTTGGTTCTCGAGCACGACGATGGCGACCCGTGGGCGACGCGCTCGCTGGATCGGCACCGCGAGCCGCTTGCCTCCTGCACTCATCTGCGCAGTGTCGAACGGCGCGGTGACAGCTTCGTCATCACCTATGAGGGCCGCCATCCCGCCAGCGATAACCTTCACTACTGCGACGATCCTCACGTGCTGGTGCTTGCCTGGCAGCAGCGTTTCCGCCTGCGCGCCGGCCTTCCCTGGCTGGAGGTGGAGACTGACGTGGAATGGTACACGCACAGCCGTCGGCTGCGGCTGGCCTTCCCCTCCTCCACCACGCAGGATCGCGGAATCTACGAGGTTCCCCACGGCACGCTGACACGCGACCGCTACGAGGGCACGTCCAACCACGGCGGCAACGCGGGAGGCGACTGGCCTGCAATCCACTGGGCGGGCATTCAGGCGACCGACCACACGTTCGCCGTCTTCAACCAGGGCACCCCCAGTTACCGCATCGAAGACGGCGTGGTAATGGTCAGCGTGCTGCGGAGCCCGCAACTGCCCTACTGCCTGCTGGAGCCTGGGTCTTACGTGGCATACAACTACGAGGGGATGGCCGACCACGGCAGCCATTGCTTCCGCCATGCACTGTATTTCGGCCCGGGCGACTGGCGCGATAACGATGCGACGAGACTGGCGGCATTGTTCAACAGCGGCCTGACTGCCTGCCCCGGCTCGCTGACCGCGCCGCTGCCGCAGTGGATGTTCGCTGCCCGGCACACTCAACTCGCAGCCGTGAAGACTGCGGAAGACGGACGAGGCATCATCCTGCGCCTGGTTGAGATCGCCGGTCGTGCGGAGACCATCGCGGTGCGGCCGCCTCCTGCTTACACTTATGCGCGACTGACGAACCTCCTGGAGGACGACGGTGAAGCCCTGGCACCTTCCGAGGGAGGCTACAAGATCGACATGAAACCATGGCAGATGGTGACCGTCCGCCTGCTGCCCGACAATGGCTGATGAAGTGCACACCGCAGGCACTGTAAGCTTCGCAGGTTAGGCTTTACGTTGGACTACTGCTCGCGGCGCAGCTTCTCGGCCACGGCTATCGCCTTGAGAAGGCTGCGCGCCTTGTTGAGGGTCTCTTCGTACTCGTTTTCCGGCACGGAATCCGCCACGATACCCGCAGCGAAGGATGCTCCGTTCTGGTCCGACGCAAACGGCGACGGCCTCGTTCAGCCCGAAGAGATCAGCAATGACACGATTCCCATTAACAGGATCCATTACATCGACCGCGACCTCACGCTCTACGGTATGGAGGGGACGCTCAAGCCGGCAAAGGTGGACGGGCGCGGCGTGCCTTCCTACGCCGGCGGCACATTCACGCCGTTCTTCAAGGACGAGAAGCCGCCGTTGCTCCACTTCATCTTCGACAACTCCGCCTTCTCGCCCGCAAATGACGTGGTGCCCGGCAAGCCCGATTCCGAAGGATCGCTCTACTACACAATGGAACTCGAGCCGCCGAACGGCCAGGGGTTCTGGGACCGCTATTCCGAGGGCAGGATCGTGAAGGTGAAGGACGGCAAGGTGCAGTGGATCGTGGGGCACCACAGCGAGCACGGCGAGCCCGGCCGCGACGGCGACACGATCCGCCTGACCGCGATGACCGGCGAAGCGGACGGTGTGGTCCTCTTCGCCGACGTGAACGCCCAGTTCATCGCCTACACCACCGACGGTCTGTGCCTAGGCTGGACATTGAACGACGGCAAGTACCGCAATAGCATCTACATCGAAAACATGGCGCCGGGCGAATTCCTCAAGGACCCCAGAACCGGCAAGCGCCTGCTGGTGAGCTGGACCACGGAAGATATCCGTGTGCTCGAAGTCAGCGGCGCATTCGGCAACGACATCACGCGCGTGGACGGCAGCGTGTCGTTGCCCACGGCCCATCCCGCGCAACGATTCACTCCCGGGACAGTGCAGCATCCGCTACAGCTCGTGGGTGAAGCAGAACAAGTTCAATCCCTACCCCGACGGCTATGATGCCGAATGGGCGGCCAGCCTGCCCGCGATCAGCTTCCGCAAGGGCAAGGAGCTCGTGGCAGACCTGCGGCTGCGGCGCGACGCCGGCTCACTGTGCGTGTTCGCCGACGTGCTCTGCGACCCCGTCTTTCCGCCGGCCGAAGGCATGCCGCCGGCGGATCTGTTTGGCAAGGCGCAGGGGCTGGAGCTGCTGATCGGCCCGCCGGCACCCGACCGCACGGCAGCGGCGGCAGGCGACACCCGTATCTTCATCACGGCCACTCGCGAAAAGGACGGCTGGCTCAAAGGCCGCGCCCTCGCCTGCCGGCCCGCGTCCGGGCCGCTGCAGCCATCCCCCGAGTTGAGGCAGCAGGATACCTTCGGCGCCTACGTGGGGAACTCGCCCGCGGCGCCGATCGATTTCAGCGGGGGCCTCAACGAAATCCCCGGCACGCGCGTCAAGGTGAAAGAGCGGCAGGACCGCCGCGGCTTCCGCATCGAGGCGGAAATCCCGCTCGCCCTGCTCCCCGAAATCACCAGGCCGGCGCCGGTGTCGTTCCGCCGCTCGCCGGCGGATCGCAACTCCCTCAAGGCGATCTCCGACACGCGCTCCGATCTCGCCGGTCCGGTCCGCTTCAGTGCGGCTGTGTACGTCGCCGGCAGCAAGGGCGTAAGCCGCGTGGCGTGGGTGGACGACGGTGAAAGGGCAGCCGACCCGACGGCAATGAACCCGTCGAAGTGGGGCTGGGCGAATGTGCAGGTGGAGTTGACGTGGGACGACTTCGCCGGGTCGCCGGCTTTCAACCTGTATCGCGGTACTACGCCGAACACCGACGAGGCCCAGCTTGTGAAGCGGGAGGTCGCCGGCGCCAGTTTCCTCGACAACTGCGGCCTCGGCGTGTTCTATTATTGGCTCGTTCCCGTCCAAGGCGGGGTCGAGGGGCAATGGCTGGGGCCGCTCCAGGCGCGCGAAGGTCGTGCGGATTTCGGCGCGTTCACGGCATTGCCGG
>DATKYA010000029.1:0-4686 GCA_035528775.1 Planctomycetota bacterium
GGCCGGCGGCTGATGGGCGACGGCGACCCCGCCGCCGCACGAATCACGATCATCGCGGGGCTGATGCAGCTTTCCGGGCCGATCGGCGACTGGCCGGCCGTGCAGCGAAGCATCCGCGAGATGTTTCAGGCCGGCCGACGCGGCGGGTTCATCGCATCGCTGTTCGGTGAACCCGAAAGAACGATGGAGCAGACCGTCCGGCTGCTGGATGAATGCCGGCAATACCAGAGGCTCGGATGGGGTGACGGGGTGGTGGGGTGATGGGGAGGAAGACGAGCATTGATAATAGGACATAGAACATCAAACATCGAGGGAAGACGACGGACGACGGTTTGCGATTCATTATCTGTCCACTGAGTCCACTGCGTCCACTTTGTCCACCTGGTCCACCAAAACAGGAACAACTGCCATGCGAGTTGGATTTGCCGAAATCGACATCACGCCGCCGGTCGGCATCAGCAAGATCGGGTGGCTGATCGACATCAAGTCGGGGTGTGTGCTGGATCGGCTGTTCGCGCGGGCGGCCGTCTTCGAGAACGCGGGCAGCAGGATCGGATTCGTGCAGGTGGATACGCTGAGCATCCGGCGGACGCAGGTGGCCGAGCTGCGCCGCCGCATCGAGGCCGAGTTCGGCGCCGAGTTCGGCGCCGAGTTCGGATTCCCCGGCGCGAACGTCATGATCGCCGCCACGCACAATCACGCCGGCCCCGCCATCGCCGACGTCGGCGAGGCCAAGACCGACGCCGAATACACGAAGACCTTCATGGACAAGTGCGTGCGGGTGTTCGGGGCAGCGCTGAACGCCGCGCAGGAGGCGGAGGTCGGCTTCAACCACGTGTTCGACTTCGCGGTTGCGTCCAACCGCCGCGTGCTGATGCGCGACGGGACCGCCCGCACGCACGGCACGTTCGACGATCCGGGCGCGCTGTGCCTGGGAGGTCCGATCGACCCAGAGGTGGCGGTGCTGGCGGCGAGGAGGAAGTCGGGCGAGCTGATCGGCTGCCTGGTGAACTATGCCTGCCATCCCACGCACCACGGGCCGGAGCCTGGGCTTTCCGCCGGCTACCCCGGCGTGCTGGCGGCCGAGATGAAACGCCGCGGCTGCCCGATCACGCTGTTCCTCAACGGTGCCTGCGGCAACACCCATCACATCAACCCGCTGGGCGGGGACGTGTCGAAGGAGCAGGCCGGGCAGATGCTGGCGGCGGACGCGCAGCGCGCGATCGAGGGAATGGCATTCGCAAGCACGGCCGAGATCGCCGCGGCGTCGACCGTCCTCGACGCGCCATTCCGGCAGGCGACCGCAGAGGAGATCGCGGGCAGCATCCGCGGCGCACAGCGGTTCTCCGACCCCGGCTGGTACGACCGTGCGATGCAGGATCTTCTCGCCGAAATCAGTGTTCGCAAGACGCGGCCAGCCGAAGTACAGGCGCTCCGGATCGGCACCACTGCATGGGCCGCGATTCCCGCCGAATACTTCGTTGAGTTCGGCCTCCGCATCAAGCTGGCCGCGCATCCTCTCCACGCCCTCGTGGTGGAAGCGGCAAACGGCATGATCGGCTACGTGCCCACGCGCGAGGCGTTTGAGCACGGCGGCTACGAAACCACCTTCGCCCCCACGAGCTGCATGGCACCGGAAACGGGAGACCTGCTCGCGGACGCGGCGGTTGCATTGATCAGGGGCATTTGAGCTGGCCAGTCGGGCCAGTCGTTCGCGGCAAGGAGAATCACGATGGTACGAGTGCTGTACATCCAGGCGTCGCCGCTCCTCGACATTTCGTACTCCATCAGGGTATGCGACGAGTTCTTGGAGGCGTACCGAGTGCGAAACCCCGGCGACGAGATCGTGACGCTGAACGTGTTTCGAGACGAGATTCCACCGTTCGACGAGCCGGCCGTTCGCGGGAAGTACGCCATCATGCACGGCAAGCCCCATTCCGCGCAGGAGTTGCAGGCGTGGCGGGCGGTGCAGGAAACGATCCGGCAGTTCACCGCCGCCGACAAGTACGTGCTCGCCGTCCCGATGTGGAATTTCGGCATTCCCTACCGGTTCAAGCAGTACATCGACGTGATCGTGCAGCCGACCTACGCGTTCGACTACGTGCCGGGACAGGGCTACCGGGGGCTGCTGACTGAGCGCAAGGCGTTCGTCGCCTACGCTCGCGGCGGCGATTACGGCGAAGATGGCGCGTTCGACTTCCAGAAGAAGTACGTGGAAACGATCCTCGAGTTCATGGGCATCGCGGACCGGCGCTCGGTGATCGTTCAGCCAACACTCGCGGGCGGCCCCGAAGAGGCCGAGCGGAAGCTGCAGGCTGCCATTGCGGAGGCGATGCGGATGGTGGAAGGGTTCTGAGAGTGGGTGAATCCGCGACCGCGCCCGGCGCTGATTTGAGCAAGTCGATCAGTCCCTCACGTTCATTTCCCGTGCGGACGACACCTGTACCGAAGCAGAGGCTCCTGGGAGCCGCTACTTCCGTCCTGCCACCACGAACGTATTGAACGACCGCGCGTCCAGCGTGGCCGACACGTTCCCCCACGGGCCGCCGAACGACAGGCTGCGGGCGTCGGTGAAAGGATTCGCGATTACCAGCACGGTGGAGCCGTCGGGGTTCTCGAATGCGGCGGCGTTGCCGGTCCATTGCCCGCGGAGGCCCAGCCGCACCGCCCCCGGCTCGATGAACCGCGAGAAATGCTTCATTACGTAGAACTCGGGGTTCCATCGCACGGTGCCGGCGGCAGGGTCCGTGGCGATCATCGCGTTTTGCGGCCAGCCCCACGAGCTGCGGCCGCCCGGCTGCAGCACCATGTTCCAGTAGGTGTAGCCACAGACGCCGTTGTCGATATAATGGCGGAAGAGGTCGAAGATGGAGTGGGCGTAGTCCCAGGTGTTGCGGCCGTCGCCGCATTCGTTTTCGGTCTGGAGGAGGCGGATGCCGGGCCAGCTTTCGGCGGTTCGTTGGATGGCTCCCTTGCCGGCCCACTGGAACCCGACGCCTGCGATGAAGCCGCGGGCTTTCACGTCGGCGAGCGCCAGGTGCACGTAGCCACTGTAGTCATCGGTGTTGAGCGTGCCCAGCCAGATTTCGCAGCGCTCGTTGTGCTTCGCGAAGAGGGGGCCCAGGTGGTCGCAGATGAAATCGCGGAGCTGCGGGCCGGTCCACAGGCACGAGGGGAATTTCTGATCGGCCAGCGGCTCGTTCTGCACGTGGAGCTGCACGATGCGGATGCCTTCGCGGCGGTATGCCTGCACCGTCTTCAGCAGGTAGAGGGCGAAGGCACGGAGGTATTTCGGCTGCCAGACGAGCGCGCCGTGGTTGTAGACCTTGGGGAATTTCAGCCAGGCGGGCGGGCTCCACGGCGAGGCAAACAGGTCGAGCTTCGGCTGGATCCGCATCGCCGCCTTGATGTAGGGGATGAGGCACCGGCGGTCGCGTTCGATGGTGAAGCGCTTCATCTCGAAGTCGCCGTCGGTGTCGTTGAGGCTGTACCATTCGGCGGCGTAGTCGCTGGCTCCGATGGGCATTCGGCAGCGGGTGAACCGGCAGCCGTCGGGGCCGAACAGGCTGTCGAGCGCCTTCTGCCGGTCGGCCTTGCTCACGCCGGAGAGTGCGATCCAGCCCAGTTCGTTGAAGCAGCCGCCGAAGCCTTCCCACGCCTGGTGGCGGCTGCCGGAAAGCTCGAGGGTGCTTGCCCGCGCGGCCGACGCCCTCGCGGTTCGCTGCCGCCACGGCTGCCGCTCGACTGACGATATCCACGTGATTTTCGGTGCTGGCATGGTGCCTCCTTGCTCGTTGCGAACGATTTGGCCGGAGATGAGTTCAACGACATCATCGTATGCTACCGAAAGCGGGGAGCAATGTCAAGATCAGTCGCGGAAAATGGGAAAATCCGGGGTTGAAAATCCCCGCCGGATTGCCTATGATAACAGGTGCGTCGGCCTCGTTTGTTTTCCTCGTGATTCTTCGTGGCTTCGTGTCGAAATCACCTCCTGTTTTTCGGGTGATCGCAATGTCGCACATCTTCCTCACGCCGAGGCGCGTGATAACGGGAATCGGAAGTTTCAATGATCTGGGAGCCGAAGCCGCGCGGCTGGCGCGGTCGGTGCTGGTGGTGACGGGCCGGCACGCGATGCGCGCGGCCGGGATCACGCAGCGTGCCGAGCGGATTCTGCGCGACGCGGGCGTGGCCGTACACCTGTTCGAGGATGCCCCGCCGGAGCCTGACACACCGGCAGTCGACCGCGCCCGTGCGGCTCGCTCGACGTGCGGGGCGGAGGCCGTGATCGGGATCGGCGGCGGCAGCGCGCTCGACGTCGCGAAGGCGGCCGCCGCACTTGCCAACGAAACGGCGCCCACCGACGACTTCCTCGCCGGCCGCGCAATCGCCGCAACGGGCGTGCCGCTGATCGCCGTACCCACCACGGCCGGCACGGGCACCGAGGCCACGCTGAATGCCGTCCTCACCGATTCCGCCGGGAAGGTGAAGAAAAGCATCCGGCACGAATCGCTGCTGCCCGCGGCGGCGATCGTCGACGCGGAGCTGACCGTCACCTGCCCGCCCAACGTGACCGCGTGGTCGGGGATGGACGCCCTCACGCAGGCGATCGAGTCGTTCATCTCGGTCGGTGCCACGCCGGTCACGGAGCCGCTGTCGCTGCAGGGCGTGAAGCTGCTGAGCCGGCAC
>DATKYA010000030.1:0-4083 GCA_035528775.1 Planctomycetota bacterium
CAGCCTGCCGCGCAACCCGCGCCGCCCGCCCAGCCGGCGCAGCCTGCCCAACCCGAGCAGGTGATGTCGCCCCAGGGCAAGGCCTCGCGCCAGAAGGCGATCGACCTCATTCGCAAATACAAGCTGAATGACGATCCGCTCGGGGCGGATCAGCTCGCGCAGTTGTTCCACGAGATCGACGCGCCGGCGTCGCTCGCGGAGGTCGAGAAGGCCGTGCGCCTGCTGCTGGATGCGAATCGCCGCGACGCTGCCGCGGCACCCATGGGCATCCTCGTGAAGGAGCTGCCCGAGCACGATGCGCGACTGGTCGAGCTGCTCGGCCTCGCCGCGTGGAGCGGCAACCAGGGCTGGGAAAAGTTCTACGCCGAAGTGCTCACGCCCAAGGCCGATGCCGAGCGCAAGTACTTCGAGGCGGTGAACCCGCAGACCGAGGAATCGCGTCTCGCCCGGGCGAGGCTGGCTCGATTCTTCGATCCGAAGCAGTCGGTGACAGTGTACGATGAATTCGTGCAGAACCACGCGGGCAGCGCGAACGAGGCCGCCGTCCGACGCGCGAAGTTCTACGAGTCCACCCGAGCCGGTGTCGATCCGAAGGCCGACGTGCTGCAGGCGCTCAAGGACATCGAGACGGCTCCGGCACGGGTTCGGAGCATCCCGCACGAGATGATCCCCGGCGGGCCGGAAGGCGTCGAACTGTACATCGCCAACATCAGGAAGGTGCTGCCGAACGCCGATGCGAACCTCGCGCCCGATCTCCTTCTGAACATGGCGATGATGCTCGAGCGGTTCAGCCGGGTGCCCGAGTGCATGGCGGCCGTGCGCGAGCTGGTCGGCAAATACGGGAACAGCCCGCAGGCCGTCGAGGGCAAGCGCACCGCGGCGAAGCTGTTTGACCGCGGCTTCTTCCCGTCCGGCGTCACCCAGGCCGACGCCGAGCAGGCCTTCGCCTGGATGATGGACCTGTACATTAACGGCAACGAGCGGGCGTTTGCGAAGATCCCCGGCAACCTGTGGAAGCTGGCGTGCAACCCGGCCTACCGGCTCCACGGCTTCCAGAGCTTCGATGCCCTCTACCTGTATTCGACGCACGATCCGGCGGCGAACCCGGAGTCGATCAACAACTTCCTGCTGGGCGTGTACTCCAGCATGCCGGGCGACGGCCTCGGCCCGGCCGAGAAGCTCGAGAACGCGCAGTCGCCGTTCCGAGGCGGCGAGAAGTTCTGGCTGTATCGCTGGGCGCTCCTGCGGGCACCGGTCGACGGCCAGTACCAGTTCTGGTTCACCGGGGACGACTGGGCCGGCATCGACGTCGAGGGCCAGCACTTCAACTTCGCCCGGAAGGACCAGAACTACGCGGTGGTGCAGCTCAGCCGCGGGCTGCACATGATGCGCATTGCGTTCGGCGACTGGGGCGGCGGAGCGGGGATGCAGGTCGACTGGGCGGCGCCCGGCCAAGGCCGCATACGCATGGGCCCCGAAGCATTCTCCGCCGAAATGTACCCCCTGATCATGTCCGAGGCCGCACTCAACCAGGGCGCCTTCGGCCTCGCGCAGTGGGACGCCTACGTGGGCCGGTATCCCACCGACATTCGCGGGCGGATGATGCGCCTTGAGACGATGATCCTCCAGGATCCGAACCGGGCGGTCGGCGAGCTGCAGAAGCTCGTCGGCCAGTTCCCCGCCAACCAGCACTGCCGCGAACGGCTCGCCGATTGCCTCTGGCGGCTGAACCGCCGCGACGAAGCTCTCAAGACCTACTCCGAGCTGGCCGACCAGCCGGTGCGCGGCCTGTGGGATTCCGGCTACAACTCCCTGTGGCGCGACCTCTTCCTCGGCGGCAAGACGCCCATCAGCTTCGACGACGACTATCAGGACCGCATCAGGATGAACGGGAACTGGAACACGCTGCACGCCGAGATGACCAAGGGCGGGAAGGGCAACAACGGCTCGCTGGCCGCGAGGCTGACCGCCGAAGGCCGCGTGATCGCGCTCAGCGCACAGGTCGGCATCTGGGAGGAAGCCGTTGGGCGGATCGGCACCGCCGTCGAGAAGGAAAAAGCCCAGATCGAGGCCGCCAAGGGGCTGGCCGCCAAGGAAGGCAGCACCCCCGAGGTGAAGGCCCAGGCGCAGGCCGCCGTGGCGCGGGCCGAGCAGCGAATCAAGGACCTCGGCATTGAGCTGCCGGCCACGCAGGCGAAGCTGGCCGCCGCCAAGGCCGCCGCCGCCCAGTACCGCCAGGCCGTCGGCCTCGGACCCGAGCAGGATACGATCGACCTCCCGAGAAACTTCGCCGCCCAGTGCCTCCAGAACGCGTCGGTCGACACGGCTGCCGTGTTCGGCCTGATCACGAGGCTGTGGAACAACGAGAACAAGGAGATCGTCAGGCCGTTCTGCGAGTACGTACTGAAATACTCCGGCGACCTGGGACAGATCAACTGGTGCATCGAGCGGCTGGTTGACCTCAGCGTGATGGGCAAGGACGTCGACAGCCCGGCGCGGATCCTGTCGGCGATGGGCTTCCGCAACCCGGGCGAGGGCACCCACGCGTACTGGCTGCGGCGCTCGTGCGACCTGGCGCTGCAATCGGGCAACGTGTACGTGTTCGCCCGCAATGCCCACGTGCTGGCGCGAATGTACCCGGACAACAAGGATTGCACCCGTTACCTGGAACGCCTGGGCGAGGTTTTCGAGAAGGCCGGCAACTTCACGTCCGCCGAGTTCGAGTACCGCCGGGTGATCCAGCAGAATCCCGATCCGGCCGTGAAGCGCCGGGCTCTGCTGTCGCAGGCGAAGCTCCTGGAGCGCACGGGCAGGCCGATCGACGCCCTGCAAACGATCTCCACGCTCGCCAAGGTGGTGATCCCGCAGGTGAAGAAGGGCGAGGCGCCGAAGTCTATGGCGCCGCCGGTGATCGCGAAGCAGGGCGAGAACGCCCCCCAGGAGGACCCGCTCGCACTGCTGCTCGCCGCACGCTGCTACCTGGACATCGAGCAGACGAACCTGGCCATCAACGCCTACGAGCGGGCATCGGTGCAGAAGGAATTCGGAACCGAAGAGAAACCCGACCGCGAGCTGCTGACCGACATCGCGAAAGCCTGCCTGCTCTCGTCGCAGCTGGCATCCGCCGGCAAGCAGGGAGACGACGAGCGCATGAGAACCGTCCCCGCGGCAATCATCGAGCGCGCCGACAAGATTCTGAAGATCGTGGACACGATTTTCCGATTCCACAACGATCAGATGGATCCGCGGCAGAAGGTGGCCGCCACGCTGCTGCGGGCCGACGCCTGCATGATGATGCGGAACTTCCCCCGCGCCATCGAGGAGATGCGAAACGCCAAACAGATTGCCGGCGACACCTCCGCCCAGTACCTCGTCGACCTCAAGATGGGCGAGTTGCACCTTGCCAGCGGCAATCCCGACCAGGCCGTGCCCCTCTTCAAGAAGCTCGCGAAGATGAACGCGCCCGACATCTCCCCCGTGGCACTGTTCTGGCTGGGCACCACCCAACTGAACATGAATAACCGCGACGCCGCAATCGAGTCGTTCCGCGTGCTGTGGGAGCGGTACTCTGAAAACGATCTCGTCCGGACCGCCATTTACACGATTGCACGCACCTACGCGGAGCAGGGCGCATTCCTCGACGCCATCCGGCTGTACGAAGCTGTTGGCGCCATCCATTCGCTGCCCAAGGAGAAGGTGGCCCCCGGCGACGTCCTGACCGTGAAGGTCTGGGACGCCGACCACTTCCTGGGCACCGGCGAGTACAGCATCCCGGTCAACGTCACCTCGTCGAGCGGTGACGTCGAGGAAGTCCGCCTCGACATGAACAAGATCAACCACTCGCTGTTCCTGGGCACGATCCGCACGCAGTTGGGCGAGCCCAACAAGGGCGACGGCATCCTGCAAGTCTACGGAACCGACATGATCTTCGTCAGCTACGATGACAAGTTCAAGGGACTGGAGAAGGGCGAGGCCGTGACCGCCGACACCGTGAGGGGCGAGCGTACTACCAGCCTCATCCAGGTCCTGGCGGACGGCGACATCACCGCGTCGCCCACCGTGTTCGTTGAGAAAGAGACCGAA
>DATKYA010000031.1:0-3601 GCA_035528775.1 Planctomycetota bacterium
TCCGGCCGCCAGCACAGTTGTGCCGCATCGGACAGGTCGTCGGGCTTGCCGTCGAAATCGTCGACCTGCACGTTCAGGCGGAATGCCTCCCACGGCTTGCCCTGCTTCGTATCCAGGTATTTGACAGGGATCGCAATCTCCGTGGCGTAGCCCTTGGCAGTCTTCACGCAGGCGAACTTCACGCCCTCGGGCAACTTCGCCGGGCTGACGCAGTAGGTCTTCGCCGGATCGTCGCCCGGGCACAGCGCCACGAACAGGATCTTGTCGAACTCGCCATCGCCGCGGCCAGCCGACCGCTCCGGATCGGGCCGGGCGTCCAGCCGCACCTCGATTCCGTCCCGGTGCCACGGCTCCTTGCCCTGCGGCTCGAGCACCAGCTTGTCGTCCACCGTATCGGCCGCGAAGTACACGTAATTGTCGTCGCACTCGACGGCGAACCGGAACGAGCAATCAGCCGGTCCCTGCCACGCCTGCGCCGTAAGCTGGAGCTGCACCGGCCGCTCGCACGCGATCGGCAAGTCCTTCCACTCGTCGAGTTTGCCGTCCACCTGCACCGGTGCTTCGCGCCGCGCACACTCCCGGATTCTGTCGAGCACGAAGGCGTTCCGTGTGTCGATCTTCACCGGCTTCTTCAGCCCGGGCACCTCGGCGGAGGCCGCTCCGATCAGCATCAGCGGCGGCACGTCATCCGCCTTCACCGGGCCCGCCACGCTCAGCTTCACGGTCACCTCCTGCGTCGACTTCGGCGGCAGGTCGAGATCGATCTGCTTCGGCTCTGGAGTGATGAACGCGTTCGGCTCGAACGCGGCAAGGAACTTCATCGGCACGTCGCTCTTGTTCCCGATCCGCAATGGTGCCGTGCCCCCGTCGAACGTTTCCTTCTCCAGAAAGATCGCGTCGTTCGCAACGGAGAAACCTCCACGGATGCCGCTTACCAACGTCGCCGATTCCTTCGTGCGGACGTTGTCGTCGTAGATGCCGTCCAGCATCAGGTTCGCGATCGACGGCCCCGCCGGCGTCATCGTCACCCACACGACGTGATCGAACTGCCCCAGATCCGCCCCGCCCAGCCCGCTCGCTCCGCCCGTGGTGGCGAGGATGATGTAGCTGTGGCCGTCGCGCACTTCCTTCGTGTAGCTGTGATAGTGCCCCGCGAAGACGGTGTATGGCCGGTCCGCCAGCAGCTTCTCCATCGGCGCCCAGGCATCCTTCTCCCACATCGGCGCGTGCATGAACACGAATGTCCACCGCACGTCCTTGTTCGCCGCCAGCGCATCCGCCATGTACTGCACCTGCTCCGCACTGAACTTCTGGCTCGGCGGGTCTTCCGTATCCATGCACAGGAACAGCACGTTGTTGTACACGAAGTGGCAGTAGGTCCTCTTGTAGCGCCGCAGCCAGTCCTTGACCTGGAAGTCATTGGATAGATCATGGTTCCCGGCCACGTAGAAGAACGGCATCTGCAGCTTCCCGACGATGCTGTCGAGCTCCGTCCGCTGTGCGTCCAGTTCATCCTGCTTCTCGGTGTAGCCGCCGATCAGGTCGCCCACGCACATCACGAATTCCGGCTGCAGCAGGTTCAATTTCGCGACGGCATCCTCATAGATGCCGGGCCGCCCGCCGCCGTGCCGGTCCGACATGATCGCGAACTGGAAGCTCGCGGGATCATTCGCGAACGGCTGGCTCGTCCGCACCGCGTCGTCCAGCTTGTCAACCCGCCCCACCGGTGCCCGCCCCGCACACCCGCACAGCAGCGCACCGCACGCACAGAACATCAGCAAGAACAGCTTCATTGAATTCCCCTTGGACATCCCCGTACGAATCCGATTCCCGAAGCAATCATCCTATCCGCTCCATCCGCCATTGTCAAGGCAAACCACCGGCCCCGAGCCACCGGCCCCTCGTCCTCTCGCCGGGCCATCTGCGTCCACTACGTCCACTATGTCCACTGATCACGGGTCTTACACTGATAACCCTACATGCAGCGAGGCGGCCGAGGAATCCCGACCGCCTCACGAAGATTATCTTCGTTCATCATTCATCATTCATCATTTCCTTCACGCCACCACCTGCGCCTGCTCCTGTTCCGGCTCTTCCGCCATGTCTTCGAACCGCACGGCGATCTTGCTCGACACCCCCGCCTCCTGCATCGTGATGCCGTAAATCGTGTCGGCCGCGCCCATCGTGCGCCTGCTGTGCGTGATCACGATGAACTGCGAATCCTTCTGGTACTCGCGGATCATCCCTATGAACCGGTCCGTGTTGTTCTCATCCAGCGCCGCGTCCACCTCGTCCAGGATGCAGAACGGGCTGGGCTTGGACTTGAAGATCGCGAACAGCAGCGCCACGGCGGTCAGCGATTTCTCGCCGCCCGACAGCAGGCTGATCGACCGCGGCTCCTTGCACGGCGGCCGCGCGATGATCTCGATCCCCGCCTCCAGCACGTCCTTCCCCTCCTCCAGGATGATGTCCGCCTTGCCTCCGCCGAACAGCTTGCGGAAGATCACCGCGAAGTTCTCCCTCACCGCGTTGAACGTCTGCTCGAACATCTCCCGGCTCGTCTTGTTTATCTTCCGGATCACCTCCTGCAACTGGTTCTTCGCGTTCATCAGGTCCTGCAACTGCGACGTGAGGAACGAGAACCGCGTCTCCAGTTCATCCTGCTCGGTGATCGCGTTGAGGTTGACGTTGCCCATCTTCTGGATCTTCTCGCCCAGCTCGTCTATCTCGGCACGCAGGGCATCCCAGTCGGCCGTCTCGTCTTCGCTGTACGTCTGGTAGCGCTCGGCGAGCGACACGTGATGCTGCTCGCGGGTCATCTCCTCCATGTTGTCGACCCGCAGCCGCGTCTCGTTCAACCGCAGCTCGAGCTGGTGCGCCGCAGTCTCGCACTGCCCGGCCTCGGATCGCAACGACCGCAGCTCATCCTGCAGCGCCCGCAGCTTCTCGCTCAGCTCCGCCCGCTGGTTGCGCAGCTCGATGCAGTTCCGCCTGCACCGTTCGCGCTCGCCGATCAGGCGGTCGATCTCGGCCTGCTTCTTCTCGATGACGGCGGCGGAGTCCTTGCGGCGCTGCCCGCACAGCTCGATTTCCTTCTGGTCGCGCTCGATGGATGCCTTGTGTTCTTCAATGGTGCGGCGGCAGCGTTCGACGGCGAATTTCAGGTTCTCGGCACGCTGCTGCTGCTGCGCGATGTGTACCTTGCGCTCGGTCGCCTGGGCGTCGAGCTCCGCGCGCTGGCCGTCCTTCTCCTTGCGGCGGGCTTCCATCGCCTCGATCTCGGAGCGCACGGCCTGCTCCTTGTCGCGAAGCTCCTGCACCTTCGCCTGCACTTCCTTCTGCTGGTCGTCGACCCGCTGCATGCCGCGGTCGAGCTCGTCGGCTTCGGTCTTCGCGCCGGCAATCTCCTCGATGAACCGCTGGCGGGCGTCAGTGAGGCGATTGTGCTCCTTGCGCTTCTCCGCCACGTTCACCGTGGCAGTGTGAATTCGATTGCGGAGCTCGTCGACTTCCACCTCGAGTGCGTCGCGCTCCTGCGAACGCCGGGCGTATTCGTCATCGAGCACGGCGAGTTCCTCCCCGATTCGCTCGATCTCGGCGG
>DATKYA010000032.1:0-8180 GCA_035528775.1 Planctomycetota bacterium
GAACAGCAGGAATATGTCATCCAGTGCGTAACACAGTGGATTACTAAACAGGGATGAATGGGATGAATGAGATGAATGAGATAGGATGGAAATTTACAAAGTTCAGCTTCTTCATCCCTTCCATCCCATTCATCCCTGTTAATCCATCTTCTTCCCAAGGTTGATTCTATGGCGGATTGCTGCAACCGAGTGCACGTCATTGCGTGCGGCGTGCTGGCGATAGATATCAGGAACCTCGCCGAGCGGATGGGGCTCGAGATCTCGCTCGAGCTGAACGAGGGCGGGCTGCACGAGGACCCGGGCGAGCTGCGCCGCCGGCTGCAGGCTGCCATTGATCAAGCATCGGCGGCCGGCCAGTGCGACCGCATCGCGGTCGGTTACGGAATTTGCGGGCGCGGCACGGTCGGCATCCACGCCCGTACAGTGCCGCTGGCGATTCCGAAGGCTCACGACTGCATCGCGCTGTTCCTGGGGTCCGACGCGGCCTACCGGCAGGAGTTCTCGCGCTTCCCCGGCACCTTCTACATCTCCGCCGGCTGGTTCGAGGAGAAGATCCAGCCGAAGTCGGTCCGCCGCACGGATGGCGGCAAGACCGAGAACAGCAACGCCGACGAGTTCCGCCGGCTTGTCGAGAAATACGGAGAGGAGAACGCGCGGGCGATCGTCGACTTCCTCAACAGTTGGCACCGCAATTACCAGCGGGCGGCCTTCGTCGATACCGGGGCACCCCACGCTCGCCGCTATTCCTCCTACGCCAAAGCCATGGCGGAGGAGTTCGGCTGGCGATACGAAGCCCTCCCCGGCAACCTTTCGCTACTGGAGAAGATGCTGACCGCGATCGCCACCACGCCGGAAGTGCTGGTCGTTCCGCCGCACCACGTGACGGTGCTGGATCCGATGGCGGGCCTGAAGGCCGTGCCCGTATGGCAGGCCTCGGCCAGTAGGGGCGAACCTCGTGTTCGCCCTCGTGGAAAACCGGGTAAGGCCGTTGCCGGCTCCGCCCGGATCGGCCTCGGCATCGATGCCGGCGGCACCTACACCGACGCCGTCATCTACGATTTCGCCGCCGACGCCATTCTCGGCAAGGCCAAGGCGCTCACCACCAAGTGGGACTACACCGTGGGCATCACCCAGGCGCTCGACAGCCTCGACGCGAGCCTTCTCGAGCGCGTCGATCTGGTTTCCATCTCCACCACGCTCGCAACCAACGCGATTGTCGAGGGGCACGGCCAGGAAGTTGGCCTGCTCATCATGCCACCCTACGGCATCTTTCACCCGGACGACATCCCCCACCAGCCCCGCGCAGTGATCGCCGGGCGGATGGAAATCGACGGCACCGAGATCAGCCCGATCAACCCGCACGAGGTGCGGCGCATCGCCCGCGAGATGGTGGACCGGCACCGCGTGGGCGCGTTCGCCGTCTCCGGTTATGGCGGCACGATCAACCCTGCGCACGAGCTCCAGGTGAAGGCTATCCTGCGGGATGAAACGGGCCTGAGCGTGACGTGCGGGCACGAGCTTTCCGAGCTGCTGAATTTCATCACGCGGGCCGACACGGCGGTGCTGAACGCGCGGATCATGCCCCGGCTCGAGAAGTTCATCCGCGAGGTCGAAGTGTCGCTCGCCCGCCGCGGCATCTGCGCGCCCGTGATGGTGGTGAAGGGCGACGGCTCGCTGATGAACACGGCAACCGCCCGCGAGCGGCCCGTCGAAACGGTGCTGTCCGGCCCTGCCGCCAGCGCTGCCGGGGCCATTCATCTCACGAACTGCAAGGATGCGTTGGTGATCGACGTGGGTGGGACGACCTCCGACACCGCTGCCGTGCAGGCGGGTGCAGTGCGGACGTGTTCGGACGGTGCCCGCGTGGGCCGCTGGAAAACGCACGTGCGCGCACTCGACATGCGCACCGTCGGGCTCGGGGGCGACAGCCTGATCGCGTTCGACCGCGGCGAGCTGCACGTCGGCCCGGTCCGCGTTGCACCCATCGCCTGGCTCGGATCGGAACGCCCCGGCACCGCCGATGCTCTCGAGTTCATCGAAGCTCACATCGCCGACTACGCCGGATGCACTCGTCCCACCGAGATCGTCACGCTCACCGGCCACATTGCCGGCTTTGCGCTCGACTACGACGAGCGGATGATCGTCGATGCAATACGCGAGCGGCCGCGTTCTCTCGCCGAGCTTGTCGATGCCACCGGATCGCATCACTGGGCATTCTTGCGGCTGGGGCGGCTGGAGGAGCAGTACGTCGTGCAGCGTTGCGGCCTCACGCCCACCGATTTGCTGCACGTCCGCAAGCTGTTCGAGCGGTGGGACACAACGTCGGCGCTTCGCATGCGGGCGATCATCGCCGGCCTCGCAGGGTTCGCGGATGCAGAGGAATTCACCGATCGCGTGATGGAGATGATCGTGCGCAAGCTCGCCGTCCAGCTCCTGAAGAAGCAGCTCGACGAGCACACCGACCCCGACGCGATGGACGCCTGCCCCGTCTGCCAGGCGCTGATCGGGAATCTGCTCGACGGTGCACCGTGCGGCGGAGGGGACGCGGCAGGAGCCCCAGGCGGCCCTCTTCAGCCCAGCGCCGAGTGCCAAAAGCCCAACGCCTTCAAGGTTTCCATCGCCCTCACAAGCCCGGTGATCGGGCTGGGCGCGCCGGTGCAGTTCTTCCTGCCGCAGGCGGCGAGCCTGCTCGGCACGCAGGCAATCGTCCCCGAGCACGCCGACGTTGCCAACGCCATCGGAGCAATCACCAGCCGCGTGATGATCAGCAAGCAGGTGCAGATCCGGCCCAACGATTTCGGCCAGTACGCGGTTCACGGGCTCGCCGATGCCCGCAGCTTCGACACGTTCGACGAGGCCCACAGCTTCGCGGTGACCGAACTCGAGCAGACCGTGCAGCGGATGGCACGCTCAGCCGGCACCAGCGAGACGTTCGTCGAGATGGAAGTTGGCGACAAGATCTCGTCCGCCGCCGACGGTGCCGAAATCTTCCTCGAGCGCGTCATCAGCGCCAGGCTGTCCGGGCCGCCGGATCTGGGGAAGTCAGGAAGATAAGAAGTCAAGAAGCCAAGAAGCCAAGAAGATAAGAAGATAAGAGGTCGGGACGGGAGAAAGCCGGGAAGACAAGACGCAGAAGCACGATATGCAAGCCATGGAGGGGCGACTCAGCGTTGGCCCGAGGGCGTCAGCCCCGGGACACTCGCCGGCAGCTCACACGCAAGCCCCGGAGGGGCGACTCAATCCGTTGGTGAGAGGAATCCAGAAAGTTCCGCCTTCTTGACTTCTTTCCTTCCTGGCTTCCAGACTCACCTTGCCCGCACCGCCTGCGCTTCCCTCACGTGCCGGCATGCCCTGGTCACCTCGTCCTTGAACTGCTCGAAGTCCATCTGCAAGCCATTGATGTAGGTGCTCCAGCCGGTGCTCAGCTTGGCGTAGTGGACGGCGGCCTCGATCTCGGGATCACCGGCGCCGTATGCCCGCGCGAACGCCGTGTGGAGCACGGCCAAGTTGCTGCTCTTCGACTGCCCGGCGATCGCGATGCCCATCAGGTGGCGGTATTTCAACGGGATCTGCCCGTCCTCAAGCCACATCCTGGAAAACAGCGACCATTCCATCTTCATCAGTGGGACTGGCATTGCCCGCACCGGCGACGGCACGCCCCCCGCGACGTTCGCGAGATCGCTGAGCAGTTGCTCGCCCAGCGGTGCCTTCTCGCCGACGGCTCGTCCTTCGCGCAGCCAATGGCTCATGCACTCCCGCAGCCCAGCTTCCTTGCTCGCGTCGAAGCTGAAATGCAGTCCGTCGAAGTAGGTGCTCCAGCCGCTGCTCGACATCGCGAAGCGCACGGCCTCCTCGATCTCGGCATCCTTCGCACCCCACAGCTTCGCCACCTCGGTGTGGTAGAAGGTGCAGTAGTGACACTTGCTCACCGCCGAGACCGCCAGCCCGAGCAGCTCCCTGTACTTGTTTGGGATCGGTCCCTCCTCCAACTGCAGCCTCTTGTACAGCTCCCACTCGAGCTCGAGCGCGGAGTCTGGAATCCTCTCGAAGAAACTCGGCACAACGCCCAGCACGCCCCCGATATCGCTGTAGATCTCCTCCCGGTTCATCTCGTTCGCCTCCATCTTTCGGCAGGTTATCTGAGAAACAAACGCCGCTGCCATTTCAACAAGCGGCTGGGGGAGGATGTCTCGGATGAATGAGGGAAAGAAGCGAAGAAGTCAAGAAGGCAAGAAGGCAAGAAGGAACAGACCGATGCACGGAAAGAAACTCCCTCGGCGTCCGGCGAGCTGCCAGATCTTTCGCTTCTTAGCTTCTTGACTTCTTATCTTCTTGGCTTCTTATCTTCTGCCCTCACCATTCATTGGCGCATTCCATCGCGATGTTCAGCCAGCGGTCGAACCGCGACGGATCGTTGTTGCAGGTGTGGGTGTCTTTCATAACCATTTCGAGCACGCAGTTATGCTCCTTGCAGACCTTCACGGTCTCGCGGATGCCTTTGCGGACTCGATCTTCGTCGAAGGTGACGGCGGCGAGCTCGGCGGGGTTCGGCTTCCACGAAAAGATATACTTGTTGCCGAGTTCCTGCGCGGATACACGAACGTCCGCCCACGGGCTGATGGAAACCTTGCGGAGGCTGGGGATTTTCTTCATGTACTGCATCTTGTGGTGCAGGGCTTCGCAGCAGCCGTAGTGGTTCAGGCCGAAATGCCGCAGCAGCCGCCGCTGGTACTGCAGGACGAACTCCTCGTGCATCTGCGGCGACACCTGGGCGATTTCCTGCGCCTCGGCCATTCCCCACATGTCTTTCAGGCGGACCCGCCCCGTGAAGTCTTCCTGCGGCAGCTCATCGGTCCACCCCTGGCCGCCGGAGCCGTTGTAGTCGCTGCGGTTGTTCAGGCTCAGTGTGCCTTCATCCTGGGCCTGCAGAATCAGCTTCTCCGATGCCTCGCACAGGAAGCTCATCGCCTTGTGAACCCACTCGGGGCGGTCGATCATATCGATCATGATCTGGTCGAGCCCGCGATAGCTGGCGAGTTGGCCGATGAGGCTGCACCCCGCCGGCAAGCCCCCCTTCGCCTGCACCGTCAGGATGTCGCCAAACAACTCCTCGACGGCCTCGAAGTTCTTCTTCGTCTCCGCGTAGTCGACGGTTGTGACCGGCACAACCAGCTTCGCGAGGTCGTCCGGCGACTTGAGGGGCGGGTCGAAACGCCACGCACCGAGCGATTCGGTCGATGGAATCCGCTTCGCCTCCACGCCCCAGCCGGTGGACCCGCGCACCATCCCCACGTTGAAGGTGGGCTCCGTCACGAGATCGTGGTTGAAGTGCTCCCACTGGTAGATGGTGGTGCGGAATCCCGACTCGTACGAGCGGGCAGTCGGGTCCTTCGCGATCAGCACGCTCTCCGGCAGGAGCTCACGCCAGGAGCCTTCGGGAAACGTCATCACCAGCGGCCTCACGTTGTCCAGCCGCGCGTGCCGGCAATAGAGCTGCCGGCGTTCTTCCTGCTCCGGGTGTGCCGCAATCTCCGCCACTTTCCGTGCGAGATCCCGCAGCACGGTTCGCTCTGATTGTGTGATAGGCATCATGAACTCCGTGCAGATGTCGCCTGTTGGTCAGAATGGAATTGCCCGATCCGGTTTCGGTTCTGGGCGTCATTATACGAAACATCGCAAGCAAATCAAGCCACCACCCGAGTACTGCAAACAGTTCCGTGAGCAGTCCCTTTCCGTTGCACCAGTCCGACATGCGTTCATTTTTATCAACGCGCACGTAAGCCTTTGGACAGTAAGGACTTAGCTCCATTTTCGGGCGAAAGCACGTTCAGAAATAGCAACGCACATGATGATTCCGTACGCTCCTCACAGATTCCACGCCGCCACACCATGATCACCTAAGTCTTTGTGGTACAACACGTTAGACTGCCATCTCAAAGAGATACACCTCGAATGGCACGGTATTTGCAGAGTACTGTACATGCTGTATCGAGCTTTTCTTTGGATTGCGTAGATTTTGTCGAAGGAGCAGAACACCATGTACAGGTCTTATATTTGTGTTTTTGTGATGCTTTTGGCCGTATCGGGCGCCGCCTCGGCGGTACCGCTCAATCTCACACTCGACCTGCCGGATATTACGTCCGGCTTCATCGCCGTCTCGTACAGCTCTAACGTGTTCACCGCCAGTGGCTATGCCCTCTCCCTCGAGATCAACGGCGTGGGCGGCCCCGATTACGTGATCACCAACGGCATGTTCAACATCACCGGCGACATCGATTCGACCGGTGCCCTGCAGAGCGGCACGCTCTCCATCACCGGCACCATTCCGGCCTACGGGGCGGTGAGCGGCACGCTGCTCACCGGCGCCATTACGTCGTTTGGATACCCCGACGCCCCCGGCGGCGAGATCTTCGAGTTCATCGCTACCGGCCTCAGCGGCGATCTCGCCCCCATCTATGGGGCGAATGCGGGCGTCATTCTCGGCGCTTCCGACACGCATTTCACCGGCAGCTTCGCACAGAGCTTCGGCAACAGCGGCTTCGGCGTGGCCGATACTGCCCCCGTCGTCCCGGAACCGGCTTCGTTGGTATTGCTCGCGATCGGTGCACTCGGCCTCGTTGGCCGCAGGTCGTTCCACAGGTGATGATCGGCGGGATAACCCGTCAGAAAGGAATCCAACACATGAAACTGATAGCACTTTCCTTGGTGGCATGCACCGCCTTTGCCCTCCTGCCGCTCAACTCACAGGCGGATCTCATTGGTGCCACCTACGTCCACCCGGTCGTCGCATTTGATGGAGCTGGCAATCTCATGTATGACGCTGCCCAAGACGTCTTGTCAATTGATGCTAGCCTGCTGTACATTCTGAAGGACACCGGCGTCATGCCGTTCGCACAGCCTTCCACCTTGCTCATCAACATCATGGTCGACAGCTCTGGCAGCTTCGTTAGTGGGGCAGCCGGAGATGACCTGCTCGCGCAAGGTACACTTGATCTGGACGGAGACGGATCCGCCGAATACTCCGGAACGCTGCTTACCGCCGAAGCCCGTGAGTTTGGCTTTCTCGACATTGGCCCCACCGACAGGTTCGACTTCATTTTCCGTGTCACCGGCGGTGCAATGGCCGAGCTGTTTGGGCCCTGGATTGCTGTGGACCTCCTTTCAGCGGAGCAATCAACATTCGAAGGCTCCTTCGACACAGACTTCACCAGCGTCGCCAAGGGCAACATCGGCAAGATAGTCGAGGAGCGCACCATCGTCAAGTCCGGCGGTAAGCTGGGGGGAAACACCCGGACCATCGGCTTCTGGAAAAACAACATCCGCAAGCACATCGAAGGCAAGAAATCGGGCTTCCAGGTGACCAAGGCTGATCTGCTGACCTGGTTAGACGACGTCGAGGCATTTCACCTGCCACAGCCGTTCAGTTTCGGCATCGGCAGCGATAGTGAACGGCTCCAGGCTGCACTCGATGTGCTCGATTACAGCGGGTCCGACATCGTTCGCAAGACACTGCGCCAGCTCCTCGCATGCGAGTTGAACATGGTCTCCGGCACCTTCGCCATGACGGATGCCTCGGCGCACACCGGCGTCTGCGCAGCCGCTGAAGACGCCATTCTCGCAGGCGGCCCCGATCTCGAAGGCATGCACAACCTGCTCGACTACATCAACAACCTCCACGGCAAGGACTCATCCGCCAACGTCGTAACCGGCGATCAGCTCATCTTCACCATCACCGTCAATGCCACGCTCCCGGCCGAGGACAGTGTTGTCCTGAATGATTGCCTCGACAGCAGCCTGGAGGTCGTCTGGGCCGGCAATGGCGGCGTCTATTCAGCAAGCGATCACCGCGTATCGTGGATCCTGACGCTCCCCGCCGGGATCAGCGAAACCACGCTCGTGCTGTGGGTGAAGCTGACAGCGCCGCCCGCCAACGACAATTCCGTCTGCTGCGGCGATGGCGCGATGCTCAGCAACGAGTTCGAGCTCCTTGTCAACCAGCAGTTCCTCAGTCCCGAATCCATTGCCCCGATGGCCATGCCATTGGGCGATATCCTGCGCAACCAGGTCTGCATGACGCCGATCAGCGAGCCGCCCGTCGTCCCCTGCGGGCCATGCGAGGGCAAGGTCACCCAGCTCACACTTCTCTACACCGGAATCGACTCGGCCACCGTGAAAGTGGT
>DATKYA010000033.1:0-5968 GCA_035528775.1 Planctomycetota bacterium
CACGAACGGCACGTAGCAGCGGTTCACCACGTCGTAAATCGCCCGCACGTCGGTCCGGTTCAGCCGGATGATCGTGTGCGTCGGCGACGCCATGTAGTGGATGTAGCCGCGATTGACGGCGTAGGCGCTGTCGCGGTTGAACACGGTCAGGTACGTGGTGCCGATTCCGTCGCGCTCGCGCAGCCCGATTGCGAGGCTGTGGTTGGGGGCGTCCGTCTCCAGCCGCTTGTTCTCGTAGGTGTCGCCCAGGCCGGGATAGGTGAGCGACGGTCCGCTGCGCTCGCGGCCGGTGAACCGATCCATCCAGGATTTCGGCACCTGCACCGGCTGTGCGTGCTTGAGCTGCTCGCGGATGAACCGCCCCAGCCAGTTCTCGAGCGCCGTCATCTGCGGCGGATACGAGAAGTGCGGGTAGATCTTGCCGAACGACATCTCGGTGGGATTCGAGTAGGCGTATTCGTGGCCGAAGGGGTAGCCGAGAATGACGGCGCTGCCGTTGCCGAACGTGTTGCGGATCATCGCGGCGGTGCCGTCGGCGAAGGAATGCAGCACCTCGGCGCCCTCGCGCGGCGTGAAGCACGCGGCCAGTTGCAGTCGCAGGCTCCATTCGTCGGGCAGGAATCTGCCGCGATCGGCGCCGCGCTCGCGGTCCCCCCAGATGCTGTTTGGCCGGGTGGGAACAAGCATCGTGCCGGGCACCGCCTGGATCGGCGTGAACGCCTTTAGATCGGCCCCGAAGACGTCCGCCAACGGCTGGCCGCGGTCCCGGCCGCGCTCGTCGAACATCCCCGGCACGCCCGTGGCGAAGACGGTGCCGCCGTTGCGGACGAACTGCCGGATCGGCTCCAGCGTGGCCTCCATCAGGTAGCGCTGCTCGGGAACGATCAGCAGCGAGTAGTTGGCCAGCTCGCCACGCTGCACGTCCGCCTCAAGCACGATATCGTAGTGAACCTTCGCGCACATCATCGCGTATGCGGTGCCGAGCGCGCCCCATCGCGAGTAGACCGTGGGATCATGGTCGTAGCTGTTTTCCGACCACAGCAGGGCGACCGACGTGCGGGCGGAGCGAGTGTTCTCGATCAGCGGCGCCAGCGAGTGCATCTCGCGCATCTTCAGCCGGAAGCTGTAGGCGCCGTCCCAGTTGAGCTGTCGGTCCATGTAACCGTAGAGGCCGGGCGCATAGAAGTAGCGCAGGATCACGTCGGCTCCGTCGCGGGCCACGCTATACAATGCGTCCTTGAGGAATCCGGCGTAGGCGCAGCCGCCCAGCATCGAGCCGAAGTTCTGCTCGGCCTGCACGCCGGTGAACCGCCCGCCCCCGACACGCCGCAGGAGCACCTGCACCGGCTCCACGGTGGCGCAGCTCGACGGCACGTCGGCCAGCGTGCCCATCTGCAGCGGCCAGCTCCACACCGGCCGCTCGCTGTGGGCCTCGTGCGAGTTCGCCTCGATCGCGTATGCCTGGATCGGCACCCCGGGCAGCTCGCGGCGGATCACGTCGGCCTGCATCGCGAAGTATTCGCTGAGCCACGCCTTGCGCCAGGCGATCCAATCCTGCCATTTCGCCGCCTCGGTCAGCGGCGCGGCGTCCGGGCGGTTCGGCCCGAGGACGTCCGGCGCCTCCATTCGCGGCAGCGGAATCGCAAGCTCGTCGAACGACCGCAGCTCGGCGCCCCACAGCTCGTTCACCGTTTCGATCTTCCCGTAGGTCGTCTGCATCCACGTGCGGAAATGGCGGACGGCCGCAGGCGAGTAGTCGACCTCGGCGGGCAGCCGCGTCATCTTCGTTTCCAGCGACACCGCGATCACGTCGCCGGCGTGCGTCTCGCGCAGGTGCCGGGCGAGTGCCGCCACGTAGTCCAGGAACGCACCGCGCGTGGCAGGATCAAACAGGTTCACACCGGTGCCGGGGGCGGCCTTGTTTTCCTTCAGGTCGAACCGCCAGATTCGCGAGGCATCGCCGAACTTCCCCTGCGCCCATTCCGGCGGATCCGTGCTGAACGAGCGAATCGGGATGACCGTCTTCAGCCCGTGCACCGCGATCAACTCGATGTTTGAATCGATGCGGGAGAAGTCGTACTTCCCCTCTTCCGGCTCGACGACCCGCCACGAGCAGGATTCCTCGTTGTCGTTGCCGGCGAACTCCGGGACGATGGCGCGGATGCCGATCTTGGCGGCCTTGTAAAGCAGGTAGGAGTTGTCCAGCGGCGCCTGCTGGCGGTCGAGCGCGGCGCGGGCGCTGTCGGTCTTCTGATTCAGCCACATGTACCAGGCCGGGGTGAAGCCCATTTTGCGGCCGATCTCGCGCTGCGGTTCAGGCCACGGGATCGGGTCGTGCACCTGGGGCTCGGCAAGCCCCTTCGCGGCCGACAGCGCTGCAAGCTGCTCGCGCACGGCCGCGACACGGGCGTCCAGCCGCGCATGGAATTCCAGCACGCGGCGGGCCGCCTCGTTTCGCAGGTCGCCGATGAGCTCCAGGTCCTCGCTCTCGGTCGCCGCGGTCAGCCCGGCGAAGTCGGTGAACGCCCGCATGTCCTGCCCGGCGTCGTCGACGCTCTTGATGAACTCGAACACTTCCAGCGATTCGCGGTGCCATTCGTACGGCTCGTTCGCATCAAGCTTCTCGGCGCCGAACCCGACGGCATACGTTATCAGCGTTTCCAGCTCGTGGATGCGGTAGGCGTCCGAGCAGAACAGCAGGCGGATGTCCTCGATGTCTTCGAGCGTCTTCATCGGTTCCGCCGGCCAGCCCTCGGCCGCGGCGGCGCCCGGCGCCAGAAAAATTCCGGCAAAAATCGCGACGAGCAATGATCTCATGTGATTACCTATCATGCTATGATTCCTTAAACAACGTCGGGCCGCCTGTTCATCCATAACCTCATTCCTCCTTCGTGCACCTTCGTGTCTTCGTGCCTTCGTGCCTTCGTGTCAAGAACCCACTCCACCCCTGCCAATCACCTACTTCTCCGGCCTGAAATACCGCTCAATGATCCTCGCCAGCACCTGGCGGCCGCGGCAATTGGCATGCACGGGATCGCGCATGAACCACGCGTTCGGCTTCCCGCTGCCCGCGACGTATTCGTCCCACGCCGTGCGCATGTCGAACAACTCGACCTTCTCCTCGGCCGCAAGCGAGCGAAGGCGATCCGGAAACGTGGCAGCGTTGTTCCTCGCTGTCTCCTTCGGCAGCTTCGAGAACTGCACGTAGCCGTCCCGGCAGTCCTGCTCCGGCGTCACCGCGCCGCTCATTATCATGATGTCGGGGCTGGCCTGCGCGCGCACCTGCCGGATCACGGACCGCATCGACTCGGTGTCGTAGCCGTGGCTGATCCCCGCGATGATCAGCAGGTCCGGCTTGTAGTCGAGCACGTACTGCTCCACGCGGTTCTCGTCCTTGTACCATTGGCAGCACGTTCCGCCGCGGACCGATGTAACGGCCTGGATCTTCGCCTTCGGATACATCCGTCCGAGCAGCACGTCCAGCGGCGAGCTACCCGTGTCGTTCGCGATGCTGTCGCCCAGGAAGACGATTCGCAGCCTGCCGCCCTTGCGGAGCTTCGCCATCGTGTTGGGGATGCATCGCAACCGATCGGCGGGTGGCAGATAGCTCACCGGCGGGATACCCGCGTAGACGGAATCCGCCCACGCGGCAACGTCCGCGTTCGATGCGCGGGAGACCGCGACGTCCCGCAGCATCACCGGCTTGCCGTCCTGCGGCTGGAAGCGAATCACCGCGCTCACCGCGTTCGCCTTCGCACGCAAGCAGAACGTGCAGGCAACCCAATCGGCAGACGGATCGAAGCTCGAGTAGTGATCGGCGATCATCACCTCGCCCTTCGCGTCCTTGAAGGCCGCGCACCAGTAGCCCCGGCCGTCGGACTTCGCGGCGAATTCGAGCTTGTAGTTCTCGAACGGCTTCACGGTGAACGCCGGGCTTTCCCACGTGCCCGCCGCGATCGTCACGCCATCGGGAAGCGCCTCCACCTGTGGCTGCCGGTCGCCGTTCGGCAGGGCCGTCCAGCCGCTGCTCGCCGTGTTTCCCGCAAATTCCGATTTCACCAGGTATCGCATGTTCTGAAAGCACCCCGCACAGAAGGCCACGGAAATCAGCAGAATACCGACGCTGGCTCCGGTTCGCATGGTTGCCATACTCCCTACTTCGCGGCTTCGATGATGCACACCTCGAACGGCCCGAGATCGATGGCCAGCTCGCCGTTCTGCAGGTCTGCCTTCTCAACCTTCAGCTTCGCGTCGAGCTTCGTGGCGGCGTTGATGCGCTGCACGCGCGCCTTGCCGTCGGCGCCCAGCCCGGCAACGACCGCCTGCTGCGCCCGATCCGTCATGTTCACCACCCACACGAGCAGCGAGTCGCCGGCATCCACGGCCAGCGCGTCGATCGGGAGCGGCGGCGTGCCCGCCATGTCCGCACCGAGCAGCCCCTTGCCCGCGTGCGGCTCGAACGTCTTCAGCACCAGATCGGCGTAGGCAGGGCCAGCGGTGAACACGGCTTCGTCCACGCTGCCCAGTGCCAGGTACTTCATCACCGCAGTGCACCAGGACGCAGCGAACAGCCCGCGATTTCGCGGGTCGCGCGGATCCTGCCCCGGCCGCTGATACGGCGTGTCGATGTCGATCGGGTCGATCCTGAACTTCGCCTTCGCCGCAAACGACCTGATGCTGCGAACCTGATCCAACACCGCACTCGCGTTCTCCATGAACATGTCGTCGTCTGGCATGTGCAGCGACGGCTTGTAGCCGAAATGCACCAGCTCGTCGCCGGCGTGCTTCTTCGGATCACCATTATAGTTCATGAATCCGCCGGCCGGTTTCTTCGACTCGGCGGCCGGCAGCAACTTCGGCAGCTTCGCGCCCGGCAGCGGCTGGCTGATCGTGACGCGGACCGGCCGGGCGGGCGATTCACGACGACCGCCACGGTCGTCCGAAGACTCGCTCAGCCCGCCCCTACACTGCAGCACGAACACCTGCTTGCCCCTGTCGCCCTTCACCACGTTCGGATACTTGAAGGCCAGCCCGGCCATCGCCTTGAATGACGAGTCGCCGAAGTTGCGCTGGTCCTCCATCCCGAACAGCGTACCGTCTTCCAGCCCCGCGGTCACTTCGAGGCCGTCGGCCGTCTTGTAGCGGAGCGCGCGGAAGGTGTTCACGTTTGCGAGCATGCCGGCGGAGATGTTCCTCGGGAACTCGCCGGGCGTGGCCTTACGACCGCTGCGGTCGTCGCCTTCCGCGTCCAGCAACTCGTAGGCCTGCCCTATCACCGCCGGCGTGCCATACAGCACGCAGAATCCCACGCGATACGACCTGAAATCGCGGTTGGCCTGCCCTTCCGCCGTGAAGGTTATCTTGCCATCCTTCGTACCGACGATCGAGCCGGACCACGTGAAGTCCGCCACGTCGTTCTTGCACTGCGCGGCCAGGTTGATCTTGAAACCGTCCTTCATGTCTTCCACGTTCAGCCGGGTGAACTCCGGCATCACGGTGTCCCACCGCTCGTCGCGCACGGCGAAGTAGACGCGGCGGATGATCTCGCGGTCGCCAACGTGGATGTAGCGGAGCTCGCCGTCCTCGAATTTCAGCCGCATAGGCCCCGCGACGAGCTCGCGCGCGGTCGATTCCCTGCGCTGCTCGCCATACAGGATTTCATCTTTCATCACGTCCTCACGGGCTTTGAGCTGGTTGATCAAGACATCCTTCGCCGCTGAGGCCACGAGTACGTTCCGATCCGCCGCGCAATCGAGCAGCTTCGCGACGATCGCGGCACGCTGGTCTCCGACCTTCCCGGAAACGGCCGCAACCGCCTCAATGGCGGCCTTGCGGACGATCCCCTCGCGGTCATCGAGCGCGGCGACAAACGCCGGCAGCGCCTTCGCCGCCTCCGCGTCGCGGTCAGCCACGATCGCGGCAAGCGCATCCAGGCACGCCACGCGGACCAGCGGATCGCCGTGTTTCA
>DATKYA010000034.1:0-3817 GCA_035528775.1 Planctomycetota bacterium
TATCGTTAGCCCGCCGACCGTCGCGCTCAACGTGGACGTGTTGCCCGCCGTGAGAACCTGATCGAGCGTGGGGGTTCCGCCGACGATCTCGTTCAGCAGGAGGTGCATCGGGAGGTCGGCGATGGGATCGCAGCAACTCACACTACGCTCCAAGCTGAGATTGCTGAGATCTTATCGCTGCCGTCGTAGGTGATGCTGCGCGTGTAGGTCACGCCGCCCACCGTCATCTGGTACGAGGTCAGCTTGTCGTTGCCCGTCCCGCCGTCGAAGACGAAACTCCCGTAGCTGGCGTTGGACAGCGTCGACGTGGGCACCGGGCAGAGCGTGACCACCCGCGGGATCAGCCTGCTGTCTGGGATGACGTTCGCCATCAGCGAAAACTCATGATCTTGCGCGAGGCCGGGTTGGTCTTATTCGGCGCGCTCGTGCTGACCTCAGCCTGATGCGTGTCCTTCAGAAACTGCTCGTAAGACGCCTTCGTGGGGAAGGTCTTTGCGCCGGGTGCGATGTTCGTGAAGGCGCGGTCTGCCTCCCACATGTGGATATTCGGAGCCACGATGATGAACTCACCCGTCCCGCCGCAGCCGTGGCGATCGCAGGGAAGATCGCCCTCGCGATCCTGCACGCGGCGAATGTACTCGGTCGTTTCACCGCACTTGCGGCAGCGGTACTCAAAAATAGGCATCTACTGGATCGTCCCCGTGGGCGCAAGCGGCTGGCCGGACATCTCCGCCTCGGTCTCTCCTCCGGGAGTGGTCCGCACTTGATTCCGGAATTGATTTTCCGCGATCGGTTGGCCGGGAGAGGGGGAGCCCCCGGACTGCCCGACCAGCGCCTGCATTCTTCGTGCGTGGTCCTGAGCGTGCGCGGTGAGCAGCACCACGACCGCGCGTAGCTTCACGCCCTCCGGGCTCTCCGCGAACTGCGGATCCTTCGCGCTGGCCCTGGCGATCACCGCGTCGATCTCTTGGGCCTGCCGCTCGTGCTCGGGCATGTGCTGCTCGTGCGGGTCGCGGTCGTGGGCCTCGACGGGGAGCAGTTGGCCCATCAACTGCAACTCCTCATCGGGTGACTTCAGTTTCAGCAGGTAGGCCGCGGGCGCCACCTTGTTCTGCGAGGCGAAGATGTCCAGCAGCAATTGACCCGACTCCACCAGCGGGTCAGGGCGCAGCAGGTTGTAGTTCGTGATCGCCTGCGTGATGCGCGTGAGCGGGTTGTCGGAGAGCATTGCGCTGAAATCGAGGTCGAAGTCGAACTCGCCGTGAAGGTCGCGCAGCGTGTACTTGATCTCCGTGAAGCGGCCGGCCTCGGGCCCGGCGATCCTGCGCGTCCTCTCCACGTTCGGGTGCTTCCTGAGCAGCATCACCAGCTTTTTCGCCACGTCGATGTAGACGTCGCGCACGCGGTCGCCACGCTCCGACTGCCGCACCTGCACGTTCTTCTCGATGTTCGCGGAGGCCGTCGCGCTGTCCACGTTCGGGTCGCCCGCGCCGCCCTGCTCCGCGGACTGCCCGGTGATCACGCGATAGTCGTCGGAAATCACGCGGTCGTAGGCAATGTCGCCCGAGTCGAAGGGCAGGCCGGTGTCCACGATGATCTTGCTCGTGATCGGCTCGCCGCCGAGATTCAGCGGGATGATCTCGCCGTCCTGCGCCGCGGCGTACTGCTCCTTGGCCTCCTCCGCGATCTCCGAGTCCATCCAGATCACGCTCTTCGTGCGGTTGCGCTTCTTGCGCATCGCCGTGCGCGTGGCGTTGCGCTCCTTGTTCTGCGGCAGGCTGTAGGTGATCGGCGGGGTGCCCCAGTACTCGTCGGGGATCTCTTCGGGGCGGTAGTGGGTCAGCGGGAAGCCCTCCAGGTCGTCGGGCCAGCCCTTCGGGTCTTCGAGGTAGCCGTCGTTGCCCTCGGCAAGCACGTAGACCTTCTTGTCTTCCTTGTTGTAGATGACGTGGATCTCGACGAGTTTCGCGTCGTCGGTGCCGAGGAACTCCGCGAAGTCGCTGGTCTTCTCCTCGGAGTCGCTCGTGGCCTCGATCGTGGGGACGATCTCCTCAGCCTTCGGGTACAGCCGCTTCGTCTGCGCCACCGTCCTGCGGAAGATGACGTCCACCCACGGGCAGTCCTCGAGATCCCAGAAGCCTGGGGGCACCAGAACGTCCTTCGGGGGGTGCCGGCGCGCGTAGGGCTGCCCTGACTTCACCGTGGGATGGTTGTCGGTGGCGGCGCGCTTGGCGTCGGCCCAGCCGGTCATCAGGTAGCCGTGATTGGTGGCCTCGCCGTCGAGGATCATCTTGCGCACCTGATGTCTCACCTTCAGCTCGCGCAACCAGTAGTTGATTTCGAGCTCGGCGTGCTCCGCGGCGCGCACGTTGTCGAAATCGACGCCGTTGACGCTCGCGCGGTCCTTCGTGGGGCGCACCGAGATGTGCGGATCCAGCGTGAACAGCGGCGGCAGCGTGGTCTTCGACGTCGAACGCACCATATTGACGTCGATGGACTCGTCGCCAAGCTCCGCGAGGGAATTGAAGTCCCCGGCGAGCGCCTTGATGTTCGTGGTCCAGCGGTCGCCGGTGTTTCCGTGCTGGTCGCGGTAGCGCCGTGCCAGTTCGATGCGGCCCTTCCAGCGCTTGATCTGGTCTTCCTGGCTCTCGGCGGAGATTTCGACGGCTTCTTCTTGCATTCGTTACTCCGCTAGGTAGGTGATCACGGCAGTCCAGCCGGCCTGCAGCGTGGTGCGGGTCACGTAAAGCCCCGTCGAGTAGTAGATGCCTTTCGGCTCCCACTGCTGTTTCGTCGAGGTGCTGACCGGGGTGATGTAGCTGATCGAGTCACCCGAGGCCGCCGTGTTGTCGAACAGGTTGATGCGGCCCTCGTTGGCGTCGTCGGGTGTCAGGTAGACGCCGAATAGCACCAGCGGACCGCTGTGGATCAGCACGCCCAGTGGGCCGGGGGCGGCAATGATCGCTGCGGTTCGATGCGCCGAGTCCACGTCGTTGCGCGAAAGCGACACCGCTACTCCTTGACGTAGATAATCTGTGAGTTGATCACGCCCACGTCGACGGCCTGAGCCACCGCGCGAGACAGCCCGGTGGAGAATCTAATGCCCGTAGGCTCGAAGTTGAATCGCTGTGAGCGGTTCGCGTTGGCCTTCAGTACGATGGTCTTCCCGCCGCCGGCCACGGTGAGCGCGTCGTTGATCGTCAGGCTTGCCGCGCCGCCCGCGCTCGCCGCGAGTTTCATCCCGAACACGACCACAGGCCCCGAGACCAGCGCGTCGTAGCCCACGCCGCTGCTTCCTTCGGTCTGTGTCGTCGCATGGCTGCGCGGATGGCCCTCGAGATCGTCGATGGAGAGCGTGCCCATCCTACACAGCCATAAATCGAACAACGTAGGTCGGACTGGTCCCGGTGGTGGCGATGAACAGGCCCGTGTCGAAGGGGATGCCCGTGGGCTCGAAGCTGAACTCCCCGGCGCCGCCGCTTGCTACCTTCAGAACAATCGGGGTGCCGGTGGCGGTGATGGCGTTGTAGACGCTCATCGAGGCCGGATCGGAGCCGGAAGTCAAGTGAATGCCAAAGAGCACCAACTCTCCGGTGACGTGCAGGCCCGCGACGTCGTCGGCCTGGGTCTCCCACGTCCGATGACGGGATCGGAGGTCATTCTGACTGAAATCCTTGCCCACAGCCGCCTCCTACCGTCTCAAAATGAGACACTCACCATGAGGCGAGGGTAACGGAATTCGTTCCTCCGCACAAGCGGGGCTTATCCACCTCCGGCTTGAGCAATCTCGCGAACTCCGGGCTCAATCCGGGCCCCG
>DATKYA010000035.1:0-5064 GCA_035528775.1 Planctomycetota bacterium
GCAGGTCCGCGTCAGCCAGGCAATCGAGGTCAACGAGACCAGCAAAGTGCTGTTCGAAGGCGGCCTCTTCCGCACCATGGGCGACGTCCCCTATACCGGCGGCAAGGATAGCGGCGAAGACTCCGGCTTCCCCACACTCCAGGGCCGCATGGCCATCACCTGCCCCGTGCTCACCGAGAAGCCCACCACCATCGGGTTCTCCGGCCATTGGGGGCGGGAGGAATACGACATTCCTCCCGGCACCACCGGCGATGACGTGGTGTTCAACACGTGGTCGGGCAACGTCGACCTGACGATGCCGATCGCCGGCCCGCTGTCGATCAGGGGCGAGGGCTACATGGGCGAGAACCTCGACTCCTACGTCGGCGGCATCGGCTACGGCGTCAATCCTGCCGCCGGCCGCGAGATCGGAGTCAAGGGCGGCTGGATCTGCGTTTCCATCGTGCCCAACCCGAGTTGGGAGTTCAACGTCGGCAGCGGTTTTGAAGACAACGACAAGAATGACATGGTGGGCATGTCTGCCAGCTCCAGGACGCGCAACCGGAACTTCTTCGGAAACGTCCTCTACAACATCAGCAAGGCCGCCCAGGTCGGCGTCGAGCTCTCACAGTGGAAGACCGATTACAAGGGCACGGCACCCGGCCGGGCGGTTCGCGTCGAGTCGGCCATCAAGTACAAGTTCTGATCGCCCCGTCCGCACGGGATAACGACAGGGACGTTTGCCCTCCCGGGTGAACGTCCCTGTTTCATTCTCATTGAATCATCCCGCCCGCGGCGGTATAATACATCATGCAGCCATTTGCGGAGGGTACTCCTCCGCGCGTTTTTCCGCAACACCAAGGCCCTTGTTCATCCTGATGTCAGATTCCCTTGCATTCGTTTCGGACATGCACCTGGAGCCGGGCAACAAGCAGCGAGCGGAGCACTTCGGCGCTTTCCTTGACTTCATCAGGCAAGGCGCGGTCCGCCTCTACATCCTGGGCGACCTCTTCGATTACTGGGTCGGCCACGGCCACGATCAGCAGCCCGAATATCGCGCGGCCCTGGTGCACATCCGCCGGGCAGTCGATTCCGGCCTCGAGGTTGTTCTGCTCCACGGCAACCGCGACTTCCTCCTGAACTCCACCATCACCGCGATCTGCGGGGCCGCAGTGGCAGGCGACGACCTCCGCCTCAACATCGACGGCACGACCGTACACCTGTGCCACGGCGACAGCCTCTGCGACCACGACCGGGGCCAGCATTCGCTGCACGCCGCCCTTCGGAGCCGGGCGTTCAGGATGATCTACCAGTCGTGCCCGTTCTTCGTCCGCAGTTTTCTGGCCCGCGTGCTGCGGATCATCAGCACACACTGCACTGCACGCAAGGCACGCCACGTGACGTCCATCCCCGACGCCGCCATCGAACGCGTCTTCGCCGCCGGGGCTGACGTGCTCGTCTGCGGCCATACGCACCACCAAGCGCAACGAGTTATCCCGTTCGGCGAATCGAGCCGACCATTATATAATCTTGGCGATTGGTCGGAAGACGGCTCGTACCTCGTCTACAAGGACGGCGTATTCCGTTTCCTGCACTACCAATGGTGAACCTTCATGAACATCCAGGCCCTGTTTGAGCGCGCGATCGAGATGAAGGCGTCCGACCTCCTGCTCACCTCCGGCTCGCCGGCTGTGCTGCGGATCGACGGCGAGCTGCGGCTCGTCGATTCCACCGTGCTGGAAAACGATGAGCTTCACCAGATGATCTGCTCGCTGCTGGCGGCCGAACAGACCCAGCGGCTCACGAAGAAACGCGAGCTCGATTTCGCCGTCCAGCTCGACCCCAGCCACCGGTTCCGCGGCAACGCATTCTTCACCCGCCGCGGGATCGCCGCCAACTACCGCCTGCTCTCCACCAGGATTCCCACCCTGCAGGAGCTGAACCTCCCCGGCATCCTGGAGGAGATCGCACTGGAGCGGCAGGGCCTGGTGCTGATCACCGGCCCCACAGGCCACGGCAAGTCCACCACCCTCGCATCGATGATCGAGATCGTCAACCGGAACCGCCGGGCGCACATCATGACCATCGAGGACCCGATCGAATACGTGTACGAGAACCGGCTGAGCATCATCGATCAGCGGGAGGTGGGAAGTGACACGATAAGCTTCGCCGATGCGCTCCGCCACGTGCTGCGGCAGAATCCGGACGTGTTGCTCGTGGGCGAGCTGCGCGACCTCGAGACGATCTCGATGGCCGTCACCGCCGCCGAAACCGGCCACCTGGTGCTTTCGACCCTGCACACGAACGACGCGGCCCAGACGGTGGACCGCCTGATCGACGTTTTCCCGGCCCACCAGCAGGCTCAGGTGCGCACGCAGTTGTCGCTGTGTCTGCTCGCGGTGCTGTCGCAGCGGCTGTTGCCCCGCAAGGAGAGCACGGGCCGCATTCCGGCCACCGAGCTGCTCCGCCGCACCTACGCCATCTCCAACATGGTCCGCGACGGCAACACCCACCAGATAAACAGCGTGCTGGAAACGCAGTCGCGGCTGAGCATGCACACGATGGACAGCTCGATCAAGCGCCTGTACACGCAGGGGCTGATCACGCCGGAGACTGCCCGCCAGCATATCCGCGACCTGAAGTCGCTGGGCGTGCTGGAATGATGGGAAATTAAAAAGTTAAAATTAAAAATTAAAAACCAAACCAAAAACCTAAACTAAGAATCGGCCGAAATCGCCTTTTGCCGCTTCCTGCTATTTTTCATTTTTAATTTTTCATTTTTCATTCTCCCTTCTTCATTTTTCATTTTTCATTTTTCATTTTTCATTTTTCATTCTCCCTTGATCATCACCGTCACCTGCAATCCAAGCTTCGACAAGACGCTGGAGGTGCCTGGTTTCGCGCCGGGCCGCACGTTGAAGGCCCGCACGCTGCACCGCCAGCCGGCCGGCAAGGGCGTGAACGTCTCGCGCTGCATCGCCGCACTCGGCGGAAGATCCGTCGCCACCGGGTTCCTGGGCCAGGGCGAGATTCCCATCTACACGAGCAGTTTCGATCAGTTGCAGGCTGTCGTCGATTTTGTGCCCGTAGCTGGCGATACCCGCCAGAACGTGACGATCCGCGATCCCGAACGCAACGCCGAAACGCACCTGCGCGAGGAAGGATTCAGCGTAGCACCCGCCGACGTGGCCGCGCTGGAACGCAAGCTGAGCGAGCTTGCCGCCCCCGGCGATGTCGTCATCTTCTCGGGAAGCCTGCCGCCCGGGATGCAGCCTGCCGATCTCGCCCGCCTGGTCCGCCTGTGTGCCGGCGCCGGCTGCAGAGTGGCGGTCGATTCCAGCGGGCCTGCCCTGGCGGAAGCCGTGCAACCCGGTGTATGGCTTGCCAAGCCCAACCGTGATGAGTTGGAGGAACTGGTTTCGCGCGCGGTTCAATCGGATGACGACGTGCGGCGGGCAGCCGCCGAGCTGCGGGAGACCGTGGAGATACTGCTGGTCACGCTCGGCGACGACGGGGCGATCTGTTTCGCGAATGATCGAGCGTGGAAGGCGGCGGTGAAGGTTGACGTTGTGCGGAATTCCGTCGGCACGGGCGATGCCTTCCTCGCAGGATTCATCGTCGCCCACCTGGAAGGCCAGCCGCCCGAAACCTGCCTGCGCCGCGCCGTGGCGTGCGGAGCCGCCGCCACACAGGAGCTGTGGGCCGGGCGGATCGATCCCGCCATCGTCGAGAAGCTCCTGGCCCGCGTCACGCTCGCCGAGTTCTGAACTCGGTCACAAACCGCCTCACCTCATCGGCATAGGCCTGCCTGATCCGTTCGGTGACGCTGCCCGGGCATTGCCTGATCCTGTGCCCGGCCACTTCCGCCACCGGCATCGCCTCCATGATCGAGTTGGTGATGAACACCTCGTCCGCCGTGCAGACGTCTTCCAGGCCGTACTCGCCCTCGGAAACCGCCAAGCTGAGCTTCCGGCACAGATCGATGACGACGCTCCGCGTGATGCCGCCGAGCAGGGGCAGCGCCGTCGAAGGCGTCCGCACCACGCCGCCGGTCACCCAGAAGATATTTGCCGTGGCGCACTCGCAGACGCGGCCGTCATCGGTCAGGATGATGGCTTCCCGTGCACCGGCGGCCTGAGCTTCGTCGAGAATGAGCAGGTTTTCGAGATAGCTGAGCGTCTTGTGCCGCGCGATCCGCGACGATCTGTGGCGAAAGCTGCCGCACGATGCGAGCGCGATCCCCGGCCGGTAGCACTCGGCCGGGTACGCCGCGAGCGGCCGGCAATCGATGAGGAGCGTCGACGGCTGCTGCGTTACAGGGACCAGCGGCCCGATGTGCGAGCCGCGAGTGAGCGTGATCCGCACGTACGCCTCCTGCAGGTTGTTCCGGCTCACAAGCTCCTGCGCGGCGTCAGCGATCACGTAGTCCGGTACGAACAGCGGGATCCGAAGCTCGGCCGCCGAATCCTGCAGCCGCCGCACGTGGTAGTCCAGGCGGAAGATCACGCCCTCGTACGCCCGCATCGTCTCGAAGAGGCCGTCGCCGTACAGCAGGCCGCGATCAAACGCGTCGACAAGTGCCTCGCCGCGCGGCACGATCCGGCCGTTCAGGTAGACGAATGGTTCCGCGTGGGTCATCTGCTTCTCGCGCATCTTTCATCGTTCATCTTTCATCGTTCATCGTTCCCCTCCTGGGGCAATTCTCCCCACACGGTGACAGGAAACTGCGACTGCATCCCCCGTTCACCGCGCCGAGAACATCATCGGGAAGAAGCTCGCCGCCGGGAGATCGAAAGCCGGGGGATTCGATTCGGCCGCTCTGAGCACTGGATGTGCCGGAGCGGCCAACTTGTTTTCCGTAGGGGCGAACCGTCGTGTTCGCCCTAAACTAGGGACAGTCACCAAGTAAACTAGGGACAGTCACCATGTTTTTCACATCATTAAACTAGGGACAGTCACGAATGGCGTGAAATTAAGCATCTGTCTGTTCTTCGTCCCGAAGGGACGGCTGAATGTAGCCCAGCGTTTCAACGCTGGGAACGCAGTTCGGCAGCGGGGCCGCAAGTCCCGTAGGGACGACCGAAA
>DATKYA010000036.1:0-4784 GCA_035528775.1 Planctomycetota bacterium
GTTCAATACGGGCCTGCCGATCCGGCCGTTCGTGTACCAGGTCCGGCGGCCGTTCCAGGAGAAGTACGACGAGTCCGAATTGTTCAAGCGGAACAAGACGAGCTGGGGCGTGGACGCTCGCTACAACGTCGGGTACGGCGCGTGGTGGACGGCAGTGCGGATCACGGTGGCGACCTGAGCCTGAGAAAACCCAAGTCCCCATTTGACGGGGCACCTGTGAGGCGGGCGGGGCTGCATACGGATTGTGCGGCCCCGCCCAAAACTGACGAGAGGACGCGACGATGGCATACTGCGGCAGAGCTGACATCGAGAAGATATTCGGGGCGGGGGCAGTGCGGGCGATGGTGGACGCGGACGGGTCGGGCGTAGTGAACAGCGAGGAGGCGGGGTTCGTCACGGAGGCGATCGCGTCGGCCGACGAGGATATTGATTCGGCGTTGAACGCGATCTACGCGGTGCCGTTCTCGACGGTGCCGGCGATCATCAAGCGGCTGAGCGTGCAGATGAGTTTCTATTATCTGTGCTTTCGGAGCGGCCGGCAGCTCAATCTGGCACAGGGAATTTACGAGCGGACGTGGGAGGAAATCGAGAAGCTGCAGGCGGGGCGGATGACGATCAAGAGCACGTCGCGGATCGATGCGGCCGGGGCGGTGGACGCGGCCGACGAGGCGCTGTTCAACCGCACGAAGACCGACCGCCAGGGCAACGAAACGAACGACGTGACGGGCTCGATGGATACCTGGTGACGCATGCAGATCGTGATGAAAATCGACACGGCGGACCTGCGGTCGAAGCTGGCGCAGCTCGGCCGGATCGCGAAGGGCGAGGAGCCGCAGTGCAGGGCGATGATGCGGGAGATCGGCCTGGTGGCGATGGCGGACGTGCAGCGCGATTTCGATGCACGGTCGCGCGGGCAGGCCGCCCAGGGCGTGAGCTGGCGGCCGATCTCGCCGATCACGGCATTGTTCCGTCGACGCGGCCGGTGGGGGAAGATGGAAAACGCGGGGCATCTGCGGCAGCGGGCGCTCTGGATGCCGATCATGCGGGACACGGGGAAACTGTTTGCGAGCATCTCGCCGCTGGGGCCGGGGTCGGTGTTCACGGTGCAGCCGCTGAGCGTGACGGTGGGCACGAATGATCGGCGGGCGGAGAGGCTGCACGCCGGCGGCTCGAGCACGTTCGCATTCACCGGGGACAAGCAGAAACGGTTTGACGCGAACGTGCGGAAGGTATTGCCCGGCCACAAGCCGGATTTCACGCCGAAGGGCAACGTGAGCCATGCGAAAAAGAACTGGAACCGCTGGTACTTCGTGATGCGGAATTGGCTGAAGAAGATTTCGGGCACGTCATTCACCGTGCCGGCGCGGCCGATCATCACACGGCCGAGCCCGCAGCGGGCGGAGACGTACGCGACGATCGCAGGGAAATGGATCGACCGGATCATCGGCGGGCGGGGGACTGCATAACATGGCATCGGCAACGGCGGCGATCATCAAGAAGATGCGGGATTTGCTGCTCGAGCAGGCGGCGATCACGCGGTTCGTGGGGGAGCGGGTGTTCGTGTCGGCGACTCCGGATTTCCCTCCGGACGTTGCGGGGTTCCAGCCGCCGGCGATCACGGTGTCGCCCGGCGACGTGGCGACGGCGCGGCAGAATCATCACGCACGGGCGGAGACGGTGGCGGTGGCGATCACCGTCTACCTGGCGGTGCTCGACGAGGAGGAGCTGATCCTGGGGGGCAACAACTCGCCCGGCTTGACGGAGATCATCGACGCGCTGGATTCGCTGCTGGACAACAGCCACGAGGACGGGGGGCTGCTGGCCGAGTATTTCCGGGTGGACAAAATGACCGAATCGAAAATCACACTCCTGGAGAGCCTGGGCACGGCCGGCTACTTGGGAGCGAAAACGATCACATTCGAGGTCGAAGAGTACCAGACGAGATAGAGGAGAACGGCGATGGCAACCGATTACACGGCGAACGAGCCGAGTCTGACGAAGTGCATTATCGGGATCGGACAGGAAACGACGGCGGGATCGGCGGTGACGCCGACGGTTTTTCCGGTGCTGCTGCTGGACGAGAGCTGCGAGAACAAGCCGTTGTACGAGCCGCAGGAGGCGATCACGGGCGGGTTCGCGAGCGAGAGCGAGCGGATGCTGCACACGGCAAACGTGCTGGACGTGGCGTTCAGCTTCCTGGCTCGGCCGGGCGAGCTGCTGCTGCTGCTGCAGCAGGCGATGGGCAAGACGGCGAGCGGCGGCGCGATGGACGGCTCGCGTGACGGCACGCTGAAACCGATCACGGTGGAGGTGGACCGGGTGCACGAGGTGCTGACCTATGCGGGCGTGCGTGTGGATACGCTGACGATCAGCTCGCGTGCGAACGAGGCGATGCGGGTGGACGTGACGGGCCTTGCGATGAGCTGCGTGCGGGGGACGACGCCGACGTCGCCGACGGGGCTGTGGAGCACGGATGCGGTGCTGCGGCACGGGGACCTGGCACTGACGGTCGATACCGATACCTTCGCGGTGAACGGGATCGAGATCAAGATCGAGAACAACATGGACCGGGAGGCGCGTGCGAACAGCGTGAACCGGCTGGCGATTCCGTACGGTCCGCGCGTGGTGACGTGCTCGCTGGAAATGGACTGGAACGCGACGGGCAAGGCATCGTTCCAGGACAACTTGCACACGCCGGCGACGGTTGCGGTGACGGCGGTGTGGACGCGGAGCGCGAAGGGGCTGACGGTTGCACTGCCGCTGCTGTGGCTGACGGGCGATCAGCCGGCGGGGAAGGGGCGTGGGCATTGGCGGTGGAACGTGGTCGGGACGGCGATGGCGTCGGTGATCGGGGAAGACGACGAGATTTCGATGACGCTGGATACGACGGCGTAGACGGCGAAGAGAAGCGATCCACAGATGACACAGAGAGGAGCGACAATGCCGAAGAGTGTTTTCGTGCAGGATGCAATCACGGTGCACGTGCCGGAATCGGTGCTGTGGCCGGCGTTCGAGGTGACGATGACGCCGCTGAACGCGGAGACGTTCGGGCGGGTGCAGGCTCGGATGGGCAGCACGCCGGCGGAGCGAATCTACGTCGACGTGTTCGTGCCGATGCTGGCCGCACAGATCAAGCGGTGGGATATTGACACCGGAATCACCGAACAGATTCTGGCAACGCTTCATCCCGCCCTGCTCGACCGGCTGGCGGGGATCCTGCTGAACGGGGTCGGTGGCATCCTAAAAAACTGAGGGAGGCGGTGCTGCTGGTACGGCGGCATCGCGAGGTGGCGGACCTGGCCTGCGACGACTGCCGCCGGTACCTGATCCACGAGGGACGGCCGCTGGCGGACGCGACGGGGCGGCTGGTGGAGGACCCCGGGGAGCGGGATTGCGGGCGGTGTGCGAAGGGGCAGCGGCACTGGCCGAGCGATTCGCGGCTGGCCGAGATCGGGCGGCTGCTGACCTGCTACCGGCAATGCCGGGAGTTTCATTGCCTGCCGCGAGCGGGCGGGCTGGGCGAGCAGGATGGGGTGATGATGCGGGCGTTTGACGTGTTCCGGCAGATCGAGGCGGATGAAGAACAGGAAGAAATCCACAGATTGCACAGATTGCACAGATGAGGCAGAGGGACGAGGCTGATCGATGGCGAACACGGGCGTAACAATCACGCTGAACCTGAAAGATCAGGCGACCGGCGGGCTGCACAAATTCACGGGTGCCGTGAACGGACTGCAGGGTGCGGGTGCGCAGGCGGCGGGTGTGATGGCGACGACGGGGCAGGCGGCGACGTCGGCGGCGGCCGGCACGAGCCGGCTGGCCGGATCGTTTGGGACGCTGGCGTTCATGGCGAAGGCGTTCATCGCGAGCCGGGTGGCACGCGCGGCCACTACCTTCGGGCGGAGCATCGTGCAGGCCGCAATGACGCAGGAGGACGCGGAGGCGAAGCTGCGGGCGTCGCTGCTGGCGACCGGCCAACTGACGGAGGAGAACGTAGCGAAGTTTCGGGCGCTGGCGTCGGCCCGGCAGTTGGTGACGCGGTACGGGGACGAGGCGACGCAGAGCGAGATCGCGACGGCCATCGCGATGGGCGTGGAGCTTGACAAGATCGAGGCGCTGACGGTTGCGGCTCAGGACTTCGCGAGCACCTTCCGGATCGAATATTCGAGTGCCTTCCGGATGGCCAGCCGTGCATTCATGGGCGACGTGGAGATGCTGAGCCGGTACGGATTGCAGCTCGACGAGACGAAGATCAAGCGGCTGCAGTCAATGAAGGTAATCGGCCAGGTAGCGGAAAAGCAGCGCGATGAACTGATTCGGCAGGAGAAGCTGAACCAATCGATCGCGTTCTTCGCGAAGTTCCAGGGCCAGTCGAACGCGGAGGCAGCGACTACCGCCGGGTCCATCGCGAAACTGACGAATGCCTGGGGCGATTACAAGGAAGAGCTGGGCAAGGTGATCACGACGAGCGGGGGATTCGCAAGTGCTACGCGCCAGCTCACCGGCTACCTGAAGCAACTGAAAAGCAACTTGGAGGGCGGGGTTTCGGCAGGATGGATTTCGACGGTGAATGAGTATTTCAACAGTTGGGCAAAGCTGCTGCATGCAGCGACGGTCAAGCTGGAAAAGTTTCAACGGATGGCCGATCTGAGCAAGGCCGGCACGATGGAAAGCTCAACGCATTATGAGGCATGGCTCGGCAAGGCGATGCAGGAGCGTCGAGCGAACCGATTGCCGGGCAGCCAGTGGCTTGGAGGTTCCGGCCGCTACATTTCACCACTCGG
>DATKYA010000037.1:0-4562 GCA_035528775.1 Planctomycetota bacterium
GAACAGCACCACGGGGAGCAGGCCGTGCGCCGGCTTCGGCCGGAGGGCCTCGGCGATGGCATCGTGGATGTTCGTGCCGCCGCCCGGCGCCAGGCCGCGTATGTAATGCCGCGCGTCGTCGATGTTCTTTTCGTTCCTGACCACCGGTGCTGGTGCGAAGCTGGCGACCGATCCCGAGTAGTCGATGACGTTGAAGTACTCGCCGTCGAACAGGCCGTCGATCACCTGCAACGCGGCAGCTCGCACCTGCTCCATCTTCTGGCCAGCCATCGAGCCGGACCGGTCGATGACGAGCGTCACCTCGCGGCCGACGGCCCGCCCGGCGCCGTTGCCGGCGGCCTCGGCTGGCGGTACCGCCGCGAGCAGCAGGAAATAGCCGCCCCCGATCTTCGCGTCGGGATACGCCATCAGCGAGGCAGTCACGCTGCCGGACTCCACCAGGTACGACAGGATGAACGGCCCCGGCTCGGTGCTGGCACCCGCGGCGAGCCGCACGCCCACCTCGTGGCGCGACTGGTTCACGCTGACGACGTTGTGGCTGGGCGAATAGACCGCCGTGATCGTCTCCTTCGACTTGATCTTCACCGAGATCTCCCACGGCACGTTCACCGCCAGCGATTCGCTCCGCGGGAGGAAGTAGTCCACGCGGCTGCCATCGGCTTGCAGCAAGTGGTCGTAGGTGATGCGCACCTTCTGCGTGCCGTTGGCAGGCACGGGAAACACGCTGGTGCGAATGAGGTTGTAGCCGGCGAATTCGACGAGTGCGGGGTCGCGCACCTTGGCGACGATCGACTCATACATGCCCTTGGCCTTCTCCTTCGGCAGCAGCTCGGCGGTCGGCTCGGCGGCGGCTCCCTCGAAGGTGAACCCCCGCAGCGCCGCTCCGTCCGGCACCGGCACCAGCATCTCCGCCTCCTGCGGCCGGCCCGAGCGGTTGGCGATCGCCACGTCCATCGTGGTCGTGGCGGCCTGATCCACGATCACCACGCCCACGGTCACGCCGGTGATCTGCGGCTGGGCGCGGCTTGCCGCTGCCGTTCCGCCCGCCACCGCGAACGACCGCGACTGCGGAATGATCAGATTGCTGGCCCTCGGCACGAATGACGAGGTCGCCGGCTCGCCGGCATCGGCACCGTTCATCGCAGCAACCAGCACACACAACACCATCACACTGCAGATCCTGTTCATCCTGTTTTCTCCTGTCTGATCCATTTCGATGCGCCCGGGGCCGCGGCCGATCCGCGCCCTCTACCTCGATTAGACGCTCGCGGCAACGCACAGTTTGTCACGCGCGTGTAACACCATCCGAATGAACCCGAAAGGCCGCCGCAAAATGTGACGATATTGTGAACAGGAGAAGGTGTTTTCGTCGTTTTCCAAGCCGCCCCGCGCGGGGCATGATGCGACCGCAGCGGCCGCCGCAGTTCGCAACGATGTACGTGATTGGGATCGAAACATCGTCAACCGTCGGCAGCGTGGCGCTGCTTGAGGAATCATGCTCCGGCGGCACGTCCGTCGACGAGCGGTTCTTCGAGAAAGGCCTGCGCCACGGCAAGGAACTCGTCCCCACAATCGATGCGATCGTGCGCGCCCACGGCCTGCACCCGGAGGACGTCGACCTGTTCGCCGTCAGCCAGGGCCCGGGCAGTTACACCGGTATCCGCGTGGGCATTACGTGTGCGAAGACGATGGCCTACGCACTCGGCAGGCAGGTGGTGGGCGTGCCGTCGCTGGACGTGCTCGCCGAGAACGCCCCGGCCGATGCCCGGCGGGTCTGCCCCGCCATCGACGCCAAGCGCAAGCGCGTCTACTTCTGCTGCTACCGCCGCGAGAACGGCGAGCTGGCCCGCGACGGCGACTATCGCGCGCTGCCGCTGGCCGATGCCCTTGCCGCAATCACGCCCGGCACGTTCGTCGTCGGCGACGCCATCAGGCTGTTTGGCAGGGAATTCGCGGCCCGCGGGGCCATCCTCGCGGAAGATGCCCTCTGGCTGCCGAAGGCGTCGGCGGTGGCGCGCCTCGGCCTGCGCAAGCTCCGCGCATCCGGCCCCGACGATCCCTTCACGCTCGTGCCCATCTACCTCCACCGGCCCGAAGCCGAGGAAGTCTGGGAACGCAAGAAGAAGCAGGAATCTGCCGATACATGATACGTGTTGCGCGGTATTGCTTAACGTTGAACGGCACGAAAGCGAGCCAATGGACATCCCTCCTCTGAAAGCTGTTGCGAAGGAGCCGTGCCACCGGCTGTGGGCGGAGATCGATCTCGACGCCGTGCTCCACAACTACCGTGTGATCCGGCAGCACACGGGACCGGGCGTGCGCCTGATGGCGATGGTGAAGTCCAACGCCTACGGCCACGGGGCCGCGCGGATCGCCTGCGCACTGCAGGAAGCGGGCGCCGATTCCTTCGGCGTCGCAAACGTCGACGAAGCCGTCGAGCTGCGGGCCGCCGCCATCACCAGGCCCGTCATAATCACCGGCCCGATCACCGATTGCGAGGTTGAACAGGCCCTCGAGCACGACGTCGAGTTGACAGTATCGCCCCCGGAAATCGTGGGCCTCATCGAGCAGGCCGCCCGACGCCGTGGCAGGCCCGCACGCGTCCATCTGTTGCTCGACACCGGAATGACCCGCTCCGGGCTGCCGCGCGAGACCGCGATCGACATCGCATCCAGGATGAAGGCATCCGAGTGGTTCACCGTGGCGAGCGTATTCACGCATTTTCCCAGGGCCGAAGACGCCCTCTACAGCAGGCAGCAGTTGCGGGAGTTCGACCGCATCTGCCGCTCGCTGAACCGGCTGGGCCTGCTGCCGCCGATCCGCCACGTCGCCAACACCACCGGCATCTTCAACGTCGATGGCTCCCACTACGAGATGGTGCGGCCCGGCATCGGCCTCTACGGCATGTATCCCGACGACTCGCTCCGCGAGAAGGTGAACCTGCTGCCCGCGATGACCGTGCGTACGCAGATCGTCTACATCCGCGATGTGCCCCCCGGCATCGGCATCGGCTACGGCCACACCTACAAGACCTACCGCGCCACCCGCATCGCCACGCTCCCGATCGGCTACGCCGACGGCTTCCAGCGGGCGCTGTCAAACCGAGGCGGCGTCATCGTCGCCGGCCAATACGCGCCGGTCGTCGGCACCATCAGCATGGACATGCTCACGGTCGACGTCGGCCACATCGAAGACGCACGCGTGGGGATGACCGTCACCATCATCGGGTCGGAAGGCGACTCCCACATCAGCGCCGAGGAGCACGCCCTCCATCGCGGGACAATCCCCTACGAAGTGACCTGCCTCATCGGCAAGCGCGTCAAACGAATCTACACGGGAAAGGACGAGCGGCAGACCGCGCCAATTACGGCAGCGGCACAGGCGTGAAGGCTGATGGGAGAGTGTTTTCACCACGAAGACACAAAGACACGAAGGGGCACAAGGAAGAAGGGAGAAGAGGCAGAAGAGGAGATGATTGGTAGGAAAGACCGATCCTGTCCATCTTCTTTGTGACCTTTGCGTCCTTTGGGTCTTTGCGGTTTTCAACCCGCGCATTCCAGGAAGCACCGGATGAAACGCACAAACATAGTCGATATCGGCGGCGTGAAGATTGGCGGCGATAATCCCCTTGCGCTGATCGCAGGCCCCTGCGTGATCGAGAGCGAAGACCACGCCCGCTACATCGCAGGCGACCTGAAGGCGATGGCCGGCGAGCTCGGCCTCCCCTTCATCTTCAAGGCATCCTACGACAAGGCGAACCGCACGTCGATCTCCGGCTTCCGCGGGCCCGGCCTCAAGGACGGCCTCGCGATCCTCAACAGGATCGCCCGCGATTTCTCCGTGCCCGTCATGTCCGACGTGCACGCCGTCCACGAGGTATCCGAAGCGTCCGACGCCCTCGACGCCGTGCAGATTCCCGCGCTCCTGTGCCGCCAGACCGACCTCCTCATCGAGGCCGGCTCGTGCGGGAAGCCCGTCAACATCAAGAAAGGCCAGTTCATGGCGCCTTGGGACATGGCCAACGCCATCGAGAAGGTCATGTCCACCGGCAACAGCCAGGTGCTGCTCACCGAACGCGGTGCGTGCTTCGGCTACAACAACCTCGTGGTCGACATGCGCTCGCTGCACGTGATGCGGGAGACGGGCTGCCCGGTGGTGTTCGACGGCACGCACAGCGTGCAGTTGCCGGGCGGGCAGGGCAGAAGCTCGGGCGGCCAGCGCGAATACGTGCCGCTGCTCTCCCGGGCCGCCGTCGCCGCTGGCTGCGATGCCCTCTTCCTCGAAGTCCACGACAACCCCGATAAGGCCCGGTGCGACGGCCCCAACATGCTCGCCCTCGCGCGGCTCCGCCCGCTGCTGCTGGCGGTGCGGGAAATCGATGCACTCGTGAGGCTGAGGGAACTGGAGTAGGTCCGGCTGGTCAGAACAAGGCCTCGGGAGTTCGTCTCGCTTTTCTGACGGCTCGTGTCGAGATCATCCCAATGGCCGCGCCAAACCTACTGGATAACGCTCACACTGGAGACATACGACCGCGGGCATCTCGAAGCGATGGTCGAGCTCTG
>DATKYA010000038.1:0-6666 GCA_035528775.1 Planctomycetota bacterium
GTCGCGTGCGACCAGTGCCCGCGGCAGCAGGATTCGCGCTCCCGCGATGCCCCCGGCTTTCGCAAACGCGTCAACGATGGCTTCCGCCACGAATTTCTCCGGCACGAGGTCGGCAATCAGGCACTTCTCGCGAAGTGCTCCGGCGGTGGCGGGGCCGATGGCACAGATGCTGCAACTCGCCAGGCTGCGGGCATCCTTGCCGAGGGCGTGCATCCTGTCAAGGAACGCGTCGACCGCGTTCACGCTGGTGAAGATCACCCACCGATATCGGGCGACGCTGCCGATCGCGCAGTCCAGCTCGCGGAGCCTGTCGCCGCCGAGCGGCTCGATCCTGATCGTGGGAAACTCGATGACCTCCGCTCCGAGGCGGTTGAGCTCGCGGGCAAGGGAGCCCGCCTGCTCGCGTGAACGCGTCACCACGATCCGCTTGCCGAGCAGGGGCAGCTTCTCGAACCACGCCAGCCGGTTGCGCAGGGAAACCACTTCTCCGATGATGGTGATCGCGGGCGGCTGGATGCCGGCCGTGCGGACGCGCTCGGCGATGTCGGCCAGCGTGCCCGTTACCACGCGTTGCCGGGGGCACGTGCCCCACGAAATCACAGCCACGGGCGTGATGGAGGGCCGGCCTCCCGCAATGATGCTCTCAACCAAGTGCGGGAGGTTCCTGACGCCCATATACACTGCCAGGGTCCCCGCGCCCGTGGCTACCTTCGACCAGTCGACGTGCGAGCCGGCAGGGCCTTCGCTCTTCGTGGGATCCTCGTGGCCGGTGAGGATCATCAGCGAGGCGGATACGCCCCGGTGCGTCACCGGTATGCCGGCGTATGCGGCGGCTGCAATTGCGGCGGTGATGCCGGGCACTACTTCAAACTCGACGCCGCGCTCGGCCAAGAGGAGGGCTTCCTCGCCGCCTCGCCCGAACACGAAGGGGTCGCCCCCCTTCAGCCTTGCCACCACGTGGCCAGCGAGCGCCTTCTCGGCGAGCAGGGCGTTGATCTCGTCCTGCTCCATCTCGTGGAGCGCCCCGCCGGGGCCGCCTCCCTTCTTGCCCACGTAGATCAGCTCGGCGTCCGGGCGAGCATACTCGAGGAGGCCCCGATTGGCCAGGTAATCGTAAACAACTACCGAGGCCTCCCCGAGCGCTTCACGACCTTTGACGGTTATCAGGCCCGGATCGCCCGGGCCGGCGCCGATCAGATATACCCTGCCGGTCTTCCTGGCGTGCGTCATGCAGAGCCTCTGTGTTATTTGTCCGGTGAACAGGATGAAAGTTCAATCAAGGGTGAAAGATGAACCCGCTGCCCTGCCAAGCCGGCAGGAATCGCTCGTTGCCGTCATTATCTTTCAAGTATAGCACGGCCGCTCGTTCTGTCGAAAGGAAATCCCGCTCCGAGACGCGCGCGGGTGCGTCAATTTTTCGTGGTTTCCGGCGCGAATTGCCGGCGGCCCCCAGGCCCCTTCAGGGGCCTTGCCGGCGGCCACGCCGCCGGTGATAGCACCGTCCTTCAGGCGGTGGTGTACATCCGGAATTCCATCGACCATAGATCGTTGACACACCCCGCCCCGTCGCGGCCGGCTTTTAATCTTGATTCGGCTGATTCCGTCTGGTATAGTGCTAGGTCTGCACGGAGGAGTTCTCGCGTTCCGCTTATGGAAGGCTTCTCTGTTCTCTCGCGCCTAGATCGGAGTTCACGATGAAACCAATCCTGAGGCTGTGCATCCTCTTCCCGAGTCTATGTGCATTCGCGTATGCTGCCGAGCAACCGGCCCTCAAGATCTGCAAGGTCGACGAGGTTCGCATCGGCATGAAGGGCGTGGGCAAGACGGTGATGCAGGGCACTCAGGTGCAGGAATTCCAGGCCGAAGTGATTGGCATCCTCAGGAAAGTCTTCCCCAACCAGGACCTGATCATCGCGAAGCTGTCGGGCCTGAACCTGGAGAAGACGGGCGTAATCTCGGGGATGAGCGGGAGCCCGGTGTACGTTGACGGCAAACTGCTGGGGGCGGTGTCCTACGGGTGGGCGTTCAGCAAGGAGCCGATCTGCGGGATCACGCCCGCCGAGCAGATGTGCACGCTGATCTCGGATGGCGAGCCGCCGCAGGGTGCGGCGGAGGGTGCCTTGGCACCGGCTGCGCCCGGCTGGTGGGCCGGCCCGGCAGCGCGCGCCGCCGCGGCGCGGGGCCGTTCCCACTCGATGGCGCCTGTCTCCATCGGTGCAGCCGGCTCCATAGCGCTCACGCGATTGCGGGCGCCGCTGGTTGTATCGGGCTGCCCGCAGGCTGTGTTCTCCCGGTTCTCGCCGCAGTTCGAGAAGATGGGCCTGCTCCCGGTGCAGGGGGGCGGGGCGGGCGCCGAGGGCGATGCCGCCGAACTCCAGCCCGGCTCGCCCGTGGCCATCCCGTTCGTCGACGGCGACATCAGCGTGGCGGGCATCGGAACCGTCACCGAGCGCGTTGGCGACCAGGTGATCGCGTTCGGCCACCCCATAATGGAGATGGGCCGGATAGCCCTCCCGCTGGCGACGGCCGAGGTGAATGCTGTCATCCCCAGCACGGCGTTCTCGTTCAAGATGGGCAGCGTGGGCAAGACCGTCGGCACGCTGATGATCGACCGCACCGAGGGCATCTACGGGCGGGTCGGGGCCGTGCCGGCGATGGTGCCCCTGACGGTCTCCCTCACGCGCGACGATTTCCCCGGGCCGGTCGTCCACCACTTCCGCATCGCGCACGACCGCTCGCTCACGCCGATGCTCCTGAACATGTGCCTCTTCAGCAGCGTATTCATGAAGGGGAACCTCCCCCCGGAATATACGCTCAGCTACACGGTCTCGGTGAGCGCCGACGACGGCCAGACGATCACCAGACGGGAGACGACTTCGGCCACCGGCATGATGGGGCTGTGGTCGTTCTTCGACTCGATCGTGGGTGTGTCGTCGAACCTGGTGAACAATCCATTCAAGAACGTACGGCTGACCGAGGTGAAGGCGGAGCTCGAGGTGAAGACGGGCCTGCGGGCGGCGATGATCGATTCGGTGCGCGTGGGCAGCGTGAAGGCGCGGCCGGGCAAGCCCCTGAAGCTGTCGGTGCGGCTGTTGCGCTATCGCCAGCAGGCCGAGACGATCGAGCTCGACGTGCCCGTCCCGGATGATATCCCCGACGGCCATTACAGCGTGCTGGTGACCGACGCGGACGGAGCGCTGCAGGCGGATCGCAACGCGGCTCCTTCGCGGTTCGAGCCGCGCACCTACGACGAGATGCTTGGCCTGCTGCGGCTGCAGTATCCGCGGCAGGATATCTACGTGAGGATGGCACTGCCCGGAACAGGGGTCGAGCTGCAGGGCAAGGCCCTGCCGAATCTGCCGGCATCCGCCCTCAGCATGCTCACACCGGCGGGCCGCAGCAGGAACGAATTCGTCAACAAGCTGCTGCGGACGTCCACCAAGACGGGCTATCAGATCAATGGCAGCCAAACCGTTGACATCATTGTGGAAAAGGAGGAGCGGTAGTGCTTCAGCGTGAACCAGTGCAAGTGCGTAACGGTATCTCGATCCCGGGTCCGCTGCGGGCGATCGCGGTGATCGGCCTGGTGGCGGTTCTGTGCGTGGCGCCTGCTCATGCCCAGGCCGCGAAGAAATGGGTGCAGGCGTCGGAAGCCGACTTCGCCGCCGGCAAGAGCGAGAACCTTGCCATCACCACCATCGGCGAGCTGAGGCTTGGCCGCCGGCTCGATACCCTCAGCGAGAAGGCAGGCGACCACGTGTGGGCAATGGCCATCGACTCCAACGGAGTCGTTTACGCCGGAACCGGCAGCGGCGGCGAGATACTCAAGATCGCCGGCGGCAAGTGCGAGCTCTTCTACAAATCCGAAGAACCCGAAGTTACCAGCATCGCGGTCGACAAGGCCGGGAACGTCTACGCCGGCACCGCGCCCAACGGCCTGATCTACAGGTTCAGCCCCAATGCCGAGCCCGTTGTGCTGTTTGATTCCGACGCCAGCTACATCTGGGGGCTTGCGTTCGACAGCAAGGGCACGTTGTACGCCGCCACCGGCGACAAGGCCAAGGTGCTGAAGATCACCGAGCCCGGCAAGGCCGAAACGATCTTCGAAACCAAGGATCCGCACATCCTCGACATGGTGGTCGACGGCAAAGACAACATCTACGTCTGCACGAACAAGAGCGGGCTGGTTTTCCGCATCGATCCTGCCGGCAAGGCGTTTGCCGTGTTTGACTCGGAAGACGAGGAAATGCACGCACTGGCGGTGGACGACGCGAACAACGTGTACGTGTGCACCGCGGACGGCATGCAGCCGGGAAGCGCGAACTTCAACATCTTCGACGAGCGCGACGGCACCATGGAGCCGAAGCAGCCCGGCCCCGCTGCCGGCAAGGAGGAAGCCGATGGTGACGATGAGTTCGGCGAAGACGAAGGCGACGGCGAAGGCGACGAACCGCAGAAGGAACACCAACGGCCCGGGCCGAGGCCCGTAATCATCCAGCCCCCGCAGGCACTGCAGCCCGATTCCGCCGCCCCGCCGATCAACGGCATCAACTTCGTCTACAAGATCACGCCCGACGGCATGGTCACATCGCTGTTCCGCCGCGAAGGGATGGCAATCCTCTCGATGGCCTGGCATCAAGGCTCCATCTACCTCGGCACTGCCAACCTCGGGCAGGTGCTGCAGCTCGACGAGAACCTGCAGGTGACCGGCCACACCCAGGTGGAGCCGATGCAGGTTTCGGCACTGGTGGCCGCTCCCGACGGCGCGCTGTTCCTCGGCACGTCGACCGAAGGCAGGATCTACCGGCTCGACGGCAAGCTCGCGAGCGAAGGCACGTTCCGGTCCATCGTGAAGGACATGACGTATCCGTCGCAGTGGGGCGTGCTGCGCAGCATGGGCGACTTCCCCGGGGGCGCCTCGGCGAGCGTGGCCACACGAAGCGGCAACATGGCCGAGCCCGACAAGACGTGGAGTGACTGGTCCGGCGAGCAGAACCTGGCACCCGCCGGCGTGAAGATAGCCAGCCCGCCCGCCCGATTCCTGCAGTATCGCATCCGGATGAAAGGCGGCAACGATTCCATGCCCGTGCTCAGATCGGTGGAAGTGTATTACCTGCCGCCGAACTATCGGCCGCGGATCACGGCGATCTCGTTCCCGCGGCCGCCGGACGGCCAGGGGCCGCCGATGCCGTCGATGCCGCCGTCACGCGGCGCGATGGAGCCGCCGAAGTCGCCCACCAAACCGCTGCGCGGGCAGGTCGAGGTCGCCTGGCAGGCCGAAGATGCCAACAACGACGCACTGAAGTTCGAGGTGTTCATCCGCGGCGAAGGCGAGGCCGCATGGAAGTCGCTGGCCGACAAGCTCCGGGAGCCACGCTTCCTGCTGAGCACAATGCGCTTGCCCGACGGCGTGTACCGGATAAAGGTGAAGGCCGACGACGAGCCGGCCAATCCGCCAGGCCGCAGCATGACCACCGAGGAAGTGACCGAGCCCTTCGTGATCGACAACTCGGCGCCCGCAGTGACCGTGAAGGCGAAAGTGGAAGGCGACCGCACCGTCAGCGTGACCGCCGAGCTTGCCGACACAGCAAGCCCCATCGAAGACGCCGCCTACTCCGTCGACGCCGGGAAGTGGATCCTCCTGTCGGCAGACGACGGCATCCTCGACAGCCTGAAGGAGACCGTTTCGCTCAAGACCGACGCTCTCGAACCCGGCGAGCACACCGTCACGATCAACGTGCGCGACGCCGCCGGCAACATCGGGGCGGGCAAGGCCGTGGTCGTTGTGCCTTGAGGCGGATACTCACCACAAAGACACAAAGGACACAGCGCGGCCAAGGCCGCAACCAAAGATGGCATTGGGCTTGGGGCTTGGGGCTTGGGGCTTGGGGCTTGGGGCCGCAGAAAGCGGCATGCCACAAGTCCACTTGGTCCACTGAGTCCACTTGGTCCACTGTGCTTGGGAATCTTGCGCAAAAAACACGGGATTTTCAGGACAGTAGTACAAAGGGCACGAAGAAGACGCATGATTGGGGGCGGTGCCGCGGCCAAACGCCTGATGACCCCTGTTCTTCCTCCTCTTTGTGTCCTTTGTGCCCTTTGAGTCTTTGTGGTCGATTCACCTTCCGGAAGTGCGATGTCATCTGAGAACGGATACCTCAACACGATCATCAACGCGGACGTCCTGAAGGGCCTGGCCGTGCTGCCGGCGGAGTCAGTGCACCTGGCCATCACCTCGCCGCCGTACAACCTCGAGAAGGACTACGAGCACCACGACGATAACCTCGAATACAAGGAATACCTGGAGTGGATGCGCGAAGTGTGGGTGGCCACGCTGCGCGTGCTGGTGGACGGCGGCCGCCTGTGCATCAACATCGGCGAGAACAAGCGCCAGAACATCACCTTCCCCACCTTCAGCGCCTTCATCAACCAGTGCGTTGAGCTCGGGATGCTCTACCGCGGCACCGCGATCTGGAACAAGAATTCCGCCGCCAAGCATTGCGCCTGGGGAAGCTGGAAAAGCTGCTCGAACCCCCACATCGTGCCCCGCCACGAATACATCATCTGCTTCTCAAAAGGCAAATGGAAGCTCGACGGCGATCCTGATCGGAGCGACATCACCGACAAGGAATTCATGGAGTGCACGCGCAGCGTGTGGATGATGGG
>DATKYA010000039.1:0-2428 GCA_035528775.1 Planctomycetota bacterium
ATGACGATCTCGCCCCACGTGCGGTAGCAGTGGCCCCAGAAGTGCGTGCCCCAGGCGCGGTTCAGCTCGTCGAGCGTCTTGTACTTCCGGAGAAGCCAGTCCTGCCAGTCGGCCCGGCAGGTGTCGCAGTAGCAGTAGGGATGGCCGAACTCGTTATCGGTCTGCCAGCCGATCACGTTTTTCGTTTTGGCGAAGTGCTCGGCCATCGCGCGCGTCACGCGCTCCGAAAGCAGGCGGTAGGTGCCGGAGGTGAAGCAGTTGTTCTTGCGCACGCCCCAGGTGATGCGCGAGCCGTCCTTCTGCGTGGCGAGCGTTTCGGGATATTTGCGGGCGCACCAGGCAGGCATCACCGCCGTCGGCGTGCAGAGGATCGCCGACACCCCGTGCTCGCCGAGCACGTCGAGCGCGTCGTCCAGCCAGCCGAATTCGAACCGGCCTTCTTCCGGCTCCATGAACGCCCAGGCGAATTCCGCCAGCCGCACGATGTTGAAGCCCGCCTTCTGCATCAACGCGGCATCCGTTTCCCAACGCGACACTGGCCAATGCTCGGGGTAGTAGTCGGCACCGATGTACATGTGAAGTCCTTTCTGTGTAATCCGGCCTCTTCTTTGCGGCCTTTGCGTTCTTTGAGTCTTTGTGGTTAATTCTATCCACCCATCGCCTGCTCCGTCCTGTTGATGATCATCTCCTGCCACTCGGGCGAGAGCGTGACGAACCGTGCGGACCAGCCGCTGATGCGGACGGCCAGGTTGCGGTGCTTCTCGGGATGCTCGCGGGCGTCGCGGAGAACGTCGCTCGACACCACGTCCACCTGCATGAGGAATCCGCCGAGGTCGACGAACGTCTTCAGCAGGCCGACCAGCCCCCGGATGCCGGCCTCGCCCCTGATGCTCGTGGGGTGAATCTTCAGCTCGAGTGCGGTGCCGTTGGGCAGGCGTTCGAGATCCATAGCTCCCAGCGACCGGATGACGGCTGTCGGCCCGTGCAGATCGGTGCCGGGCGAGGGCGAGAAGTTGGTGGCGAGGATGTCACCCTTGCGGTGGCCGTCGGCCGTGGCGGATCGCTGCGGGCGCCACTCGATCTCGCGTCCGAACGTGCTCACGCCGGGCGGCCTTAGCACGCCGTTGCGCTCGGGCACCCGACCCGCGATCGCGAGGAAGTCGTCGAACACCCGCTTCACCATCGCATCGGCTTCCGGGTTGCCGTTGCCGTACAGCTCCAGCTTCGCGAGCGTGCGGAGGCGGAGTTCCTCCCGGCCCGCCCAATCCGACCGCAGGCACTCGACCATCTCGGGCCACGTCAACTGCTTCTCATCGAACACGAGCTTCCTGGCGGCATAGAGGCAGTTGCCGGCGTCGGGCAGGCCGCCGGCGTGCGGCGCGAGGGCCGCGTAGCGGGCGCCCCGGTCGTGGTAGCCGCGCGCATTCTCGATGCAGTCCTTCACGAGCAGCGAGATCAGCGGGCCGAACTTCCCGCCAAGGTACGCGCGATCCGCCTGCTGGTGGAATTCGTCGATTCGCTTCGCCAGCCGCTCGCGGAACGCGGTGTAGAGGCTCTCGAAGCCGGCGTAGTCGGCGATCGGGCCGTCGTCCACCGTGCCCATTGCTTCCTGCACGAGCCGCAGCACGTCGAACGGCACGTAGCCGAACGACGTCTCGCCGGGCACCTGGACTTCCCAGCAGCCGTCGTTGGCGAATCGGCGGGCCTCGCGCTCCGGATAACCGAACTTTGCCATCGCGCGGATCACGAGGTCTTCGTTGTAGACCGACACGATGCCGCCGCCCAGCCGCTGGACCTCGGCGATTCGGCACAGCAGTTTCTCCGGCGTGCGTTTGCTGATCCGCACGGCCACCGGATACTCGATGATGCCGAGCTCCTCGACCACGTCGAGCACGAGCAAGGTGACCTCGTTGGTGACGTCGTTGCCGTCGGCGTCGATGCCGGAGATGACGATGTTCTGGTAGTATTCGGCGTCGCCGCTGCCGGAATGCCATGCCTTGGCGCCGGCCCAGTCGCAGCCGTTGATCCAGAAGTGTGCGATCAGCTCACGGGCGGCGTCGAGCGTGATCCGGCCGGCGTCGAGGTCGCCGCGGAGGTACGGCCCGAGCATCTGGTCGATGCGGCCGATGCCGGACCAGTTGCCGCACAGCCGCTGGAACGCGAAGAACGACCACAACGCCTGCACGGCCTCGGCGAATGTCAGCGGCGGCTCCTCCGGCACGCGTGCCATGCGTTGGCGCACCTGCTCGTAATGCGTGTGCTGCGCCCCGGACGATTCCGCGATCAGCTCATCGAGCCGCTCGACGTGCCGCCGATGCCAGATGCCCGCGGCGTCGATGCACACGAGCAGCGAGTGCAGGAAATCGAGCTGGCCGGCGTCCAGCCCGCCGCGTGCGATGCGGTCGTTGATCTGCTGCCGCAGGCCGCG
>DATKYA010000040.1:0-2490 GCA_035528775.1 Planctomycetota bacterium
TCGCGACCGCGTCGGCGAGCATCTACTTCAACACCGCCGCACCTGTCGTCCTGACCTCCTCCATCAGCGACAACGCGGATTCCGATCCGCCAGCGACAGGCACCGCCACCGCCACGTGGACGACCGACATCCCCGCCGAGAGCTTGCTGCAGTACGGGCCCGTCAGCATGTCCGGCGCCACGCCGAACACCGTCGCCGAGAACGCCAGCGGATCCAATCCGCCCGGCACCGCGCATTCCGCCATGTTCGCCACCGCCGCGGGCGCCAACTACAAGATCGTCCTCGTGAACACCGAAGTCGCGGCGGCACCCGTCTACTGGCCCAAGCCCTGGCCCATCGATGGCGACACCACCGGCGACTGCCGCGTGAATATCCTCGACCTCATCTTCATCCGCGGCAGGCTCAACCAGCCCGTCACCACCGGCGACAACTGGCGCGCCGACGTGAACGGAGACACCCGCATCAACATCCTCGACCTGATCTTCGTGCGCGCGAAGCTGAACACCCAGTGCCCGTGATGGGAACGGTGAACGATGATGAGGGCCGGGCTTCCTGACGCTCAAAGCGCTCAAGGACGTCTGGCACCTTGAGAAGCCCATGCGAGACCAACGGTACCTTATATGGCTCGTTTGCGTATTACGAATGGGACGTGTATTCCGGAAGCGCAGACGGATGCTTGTACGTGATGCGAGGGGCGTGAGTAGATGGGGCCAACGTTACAGTAAGACCGCCCGGCTCGCCTTTCCACGGGCGGGGTGGCAGTACCTGTGACTCTCTCATGCAACAAGCTCAAGCGCTACTTGTGCGGATTTCGCAGCAAGTTCTTCCTTGCTCTGCCCGACATCCTTCGCGTCCACGTTTGTGAGGTGCCGCCAATGCCTTATGAGACGGGAGGCTTTATCTCGCGCTCTGAATCATGCGAACCCCGAAGTAAGGCGCGCCGCTTATGGTTGCTATCTTCCTCTTGTCGCGCAAGACACAGATGCAGCAATCCATGTGGCAGAAACGCCGTACACGATCATTCTGCGTGTGGACTCAATGACGGAATTTTCGTAGGGGCGGGCCACTGTTGCCCGCCCTTTTCCGGCACGCTAAATACATACCACCAGAATGGTGCGACGTAATGGGCGAACCTTGTGTTCGGCCTCTCCGAATGCCGAAGACCGCAATCCATCCAGGGCGAACACAAGGTTCGCCTACGCCGTCTATCGCTATTCTTGGGCCGTGATTTCCCGCTTGACACGCCGCCCCCCGCCTCTATAATATCCCTCAGCCTGCCGGGTGGGGGAACGATCGACGAGCAGCAAGGGGAATTACATGAAGCACGGACTCGCCGCCGGCATTGCCGCCGGTATCGCACTGGCAGCCTTGTGTGCGTCCGCCGCCCGCGGCTGGGAGACGACCACCGCCCAGCTCGAGCAGGAAAGCAGGCTCACGCTCCGCATCGCTACCGCGCACGTGAACTGGGCGAAGCCCTACGCCTGCGGCAGGATTCGCGCCCTCTATTTCGCCGCAACGAAATCCGAGGGGATGCAAACCCATGCCCGCGAAATCGTCGAGCTCATGCAGCGCTTCGACCTCGACGTCGAGGCCGTCTACTGGTACAGCTTCTACGGCGAATACTGGTTCGGCGGCGAAGCCGGCAAGCAGCGCGTCGCACGCCTCATGAGCCAGCCCCGCGATGTCTACATCTTCCAGGACATCCCGCCCGACGACGGCGACGAGCAGACCGCCCTCGCCGCGAAGAACTACCCCCGGTGGTACGACCGCCAGGCGTTCCAGCGACACAATTTCGTGCGCCACTGCACCGCCCACGCCGACGCGATGCACACGCTCGATCCTGACACACGCGTCGGATTCGAGGGAAGCGGCGGGTTCGCCCGCAGCGCCGACGTCGATCTCGTCTGCCGCGAGCTCGGATTCTGGGTGCCATACGCCAGCAGCGTCGACGAGGTGATCCGCTCGATCGCTCCGCGCGACTTCATCCGCGCCAACTGGACCGGCTACCACTGGACCGCCGACGGCCTCCTCGCCGCCTACTGGCGGATGGTCACCAACGGCTGCGACAGCGTTTGGTGGTGGATGTGGTCGGCGATGGGCGCCTGGCGCGGCTTCCAGACGCCCGACCTCGGCGCATACCCAGCTACCGAGGAAATGCTCCGCGAGACCCAGGTCGTCCGCGACGGCCTCGGCGATCTGCTCCTGCGCTCCACGATGCTCGACGACGGCATCGCCATGCTCTATTCCATGCCGTCGAGCTTCGCGGCTACCCTCGACAACGCGAAGTCCTACGGCGACTACGAGACCAACCACCGCGCGTGGTACACCGTGATCCAGGACATGCCCATGCAGTTCCGCTACGTCACCGACCGGATGATGGACCGCGCCGAGTACTGGGAACAGAACATCGTCACGGATAATGAGGTCAAGACCGTCACCTTGCCCGTGGCATACAACGATCCGCCCGGCACATACACCATCAGCGTGACG
>DATKYA010000041.1:0-10067 GCA_035528775.1 Planctomycetota bacterium
GTGGGGCGCTTCGTCTCCCCCGTCGAGATCGAGTTCAACTGGGCGATCCTGGTGGCTGTCGTGGGCCTTGCTGTGAATGGCGTGTGCCTGCTCATACTCGGCGGGGGCCACCACTTCCACGCCGCGCCCCGCAGCGAGCACGAGGGCCATGACCACGAACACAATGACGGCCACGATCATCCGCATGACCACGGACATGACCACGAGCACGAGCCGCACCATCACGAGCATCATGCTCCGGAGCACTGCGACCACACCCTGTGGTCGGCCTACTTGCACGTCCTTGCCGATGCGATGACATCGCTGCTGGCGATCTTCGCCCTGCTGGGGGCCAAGTACCTCGGGCAGGTGTGGCTTGACCCCTTCATGGGTGTGGTGGGGGCCGCGCTCATCGTGCGCTGGTCATGGGGGCTGGTCCGTTCGTCCGCACACGTGCTTCTCGACATGCAGGCGCCGCAGCAGGTGAGAAACGCCATACGGCAGGCTATTGAAGCGGAAAGCGACAACCGAGTTTCCGACCTGCATGTATGGACGGTCGGGCCCGGAATCTACGCGGCCGAGGTTGCGCTGGTCACGTCGACTCCGAAGACTCCAGACCACTATTCCGGGCTTCTGCCCCGCGGGATGCCGCTTGTTCACGTCACGGTTGAGGTTCATTGCTGTCCACCCACCTCCGAGGCCAAGGGCGTGCATGCGACGGAGGCACATAGCTGACGCGGCAGAGGATGAACAGGCGGCGATATGACCATACACTTCGCGCGGCGCATTCCGCAGGTCTCGCTGTTCATCGCCGGGGCGTGCTCGACGTCCGGGCAGGTGATCCTCCTGCGCGAGCTGATGGCCGCCTACCAGGGCAACGAGTTGTCGCTGGGGGTGATCCTGGCGGCGTGGCTTGTATGGGGTGCCGCCGGAAGCTGGATTGCAGGGCGCATGGCGGACCGTGTCGCTCACCCGGTCAGGCTGTATGGAGCGGCCCTCGCCGCTGCCGCGATCCTGCTGCCCGCCACGGTCTTCGCGTCGGCCCTGATCCGCCGGCTCTCGGGCGTCGGCCCCGTCGAGATGATCGGGTTCGCCGGTTTCCTCTGGAGCGCTGCGCTGTTGCTGGCCCCGCTGTGTTTCGTGCAGGGCGGGTTCTTCGCACTCGGCAGCAGAATCCTGGCCGGGCAGAAGGAGGGTAGGGGCGAACCTTGTGTTGGCCCTCGGTGGGATTGCGGCGGCGCTTCGGCAATCGGACCAGGGCGAACACAAGGTTCGTCCCTGCCGGCTGCTCGGGCGTATCTTCTCGAATCGTCCGGCGCGGGCGCCGGCGGAGTGGCCGTGTCGTTGTTCGTGATCAATCATCTCGCGCCGATGAGCCTGGCGGCCGGGCTGTCGCTGTGCATGATGGTGTGCGTGGTGCTGCTGGTCGCGTGCGATGGGGGCAGCGACCTGTCGTGCGAGCTCGGCAAGCGTCGCCGGCTCGCGGTCATCGTATTCGCATCGCTGCTCGGGCTGGTCTTTGCGCGGGGGCTGGTTACGAGCGAGCTCGACGGCCTCCGCTGGGGAATCGCCTGGAAGCCGATGACGCTGCTGGAGGCCCGCAATTCCCTGCACGGCAGCATTGCGGCCGTCGCCGTCGATGGCCAGCCCAGCATCTATGAAGACGGCCAGATCACCGCCACCGCCGGCTCCCGCCTGGCCGCCGAAGAACTCGTGCACATCGGCCTCGCCACCGCCTCGATCGCCGCGTCCGAACAGGATGGAGGAACAAGGAACAGGGAACAAGGAACAAGGAGCAGGGAGGCGATCCTCCTCATCGGCGGTGGCCTTTCCGGCTGCCTGCAGGAAATCCTCAAGCACGACGTGCAGCGAGTCGACTACGTCGAGCTCGACCCGCAGGTGATCGAGATGGCACGCCGGCACCTTCCGGCGGAGGACGTCCTCCCGCTTTCCGATCCGCGCGTACACGTGTGGAATGTCGATGCCCGCTATTTCGTGAAGACTCCGGGGCCGGCCTGGGATGCCGTGCTGATGGATCTGCCCGGCCCGCGCGGCGCGCGGCTGAACCGCATGTACTCGATGGAATTCTTCACCGAGCTGAAGCGCCGGCTGAACCCCGGCGGCGTGGTCGTGTTTGGCGTGCCCGGATCGGAAGTCTATCCGTCGCCCGAGCAACGGCTGATGCTCGCCTCGCTGCGTAAGACCGCCTTGGCGGTCTTCGCCCACGTCAACGTCCTCCCGGGCGAGACCAGCCTGTTCGTGCTGTCCGACTCCCCGCTGCCCGAGCCGGACGCGGGGCCGATCCTGGCCAGGCTCGACGCGCTGGGCATCGAGACCGTGTACGTCCGCCGGGAGATGCTGCCGTTCCAGTTGAGCCGTGCGAAGGCCGAGGGCCTGCGGAAATCCCTCGACCGCGTGGAAGGCAGGGCGCGGATCAACCTCGACTTCGAGCCGGTCGGCTACCTCTACGGCCTCGCCGAATGGGCCGCCCATTTTCGCAGCGGCCCCGCCCGCTGGCTGTGGGCGGTGATCAACGCCGGCAGCGCGTGGTTCTACGCTGTGCCCTCCGCGATCCTGATCCTGCTCGGCACCGGTATCGTGCTCGCCAGACGGTCCGTCACCGGGCTTGCCGTGGCCGTGGGCGGGCTGTCGCACATGGTTTTCCAGATCGTGGTGCTGATCGGCTTCCAGATTCTGTACGGCTACCTGTTTTACCGGGTGGGACTGATGGTGGGGGTTTTCATGGGAGGGCTGGCGATCGGCTGCGTGCTGGTGAGGCGGCAGGCCGAGCTTTCAAGCTACCACGCCCGCCGCGGCTTCCTGCTCGTGCAGGCGGCTCTCTGCCTGTATCCGCTCCTCATCCCCGTCTTCTTCAGGTTGCAGCCGCCGTCGCCCGTGTTCATGCTGCTCCCGCTGATCGCGGGCATCGTGGGCGGGATGCAGTTGCCGCTCGCCGTGAGGCTGCTGACGGATGGCAGACGGGATGACAGGACGACGGGAAGACGGGATGATGGGGAGAAGCAGGACGCAGCATTTTCCAGCGATGACTCATCCATCTCATCCATCTCATCTATCTCATCCATCCCATCATCTCATCATCCCATCATCTCATCATCTCACTCTTCCCTCGGCCGCTCCGCCGGCTGGCTCTACGGGATGGACCTGCTGGGCGCGTGCGTCGGAGCGCTGCTCGCCGGCCCGATTCTCGTGCCCTCGCTGGGGCTGGTCGGCATCTGCGTGTGGGTGGCCATGATCAACATCATCGTGCTCGCGGTGATGGTGGTGCGATAGGAATCTTCTCCGAGAGCAGGTTGAGTGGACCAAGTGGACTCAGTGGACTCAGTGGACGACGGCCCGTTGATCGTTGAGCGTTGACAGATGAGCGTTGAACGTTCCTCTTTCCTTCGATGTTTGACGTTCAGTGTTCGATGTTCGAAGTTTCCTCCTTCTCTTCATCTCTTCATCCCTTCATCTCTTCGTTCCGCCCTCCCGTCCTTCTACCTCTTCCCGTACTTCCATGCCTCATCGTACATCGCGATGATATTCCCCACCGGCGTCACCGGCTGAATGCAGTGGCACGAGCAGAGGATGTAGCCGGTGCCGTCGGACGCGAGCAGATCGATGTTTCGGCGCACTTCGGCGCGGACGTCCTCCTCGGTGCCGAAGGGCAGGATCTCCTGGTTTTCGACGCCGCCGTGGAAGCACAGCTTGCTGCCGAACTCGCGCTTCAGCTCCTCGCGGTCCATCCCCGGGCACTTCCACTGGATCGGGTTCAGGATGTCGATCCCCATCTCAACGAGGTCCGGGATGAACGGCCGGATGCCGCCGTCGTCGTGGTGCATCACCTTGATGTCGAATGAGCGGCACAGATCGATGAACCGCTGCATGTGCGGGCGGTAGAACTCGCGGAAGACGCCCATGCCGATCATCGGGCCGGTCTGCGTGCCGAAGTCGTCGGTCACCTGGCAGACGTCGATGTATCTGCCGGCGGCCTCGAACATCCGCAGATGGTGCTGGCAGAAGAACTCGCCGAGCCGGCGCAGCAGTTCCTTCGTGAACTCCGGTTCCAGCAGCGGATCGACTAGCGACGCCTCCAGCCCGCGCAGCATGTTGTGATGGTAGAAGATCGCCATGTAGCCGCACTGGATGGCCTTCTCGCGGCCGAGGGCCTTCGCGTCGGCCTCCATCTGGCTGTAGTCGAACCAGTCGGCCGAGGGCCATTGGTAGCGGTCGAGGTCGTCGATCGTCTGTGCGAAGGCGAGCGGCCAATGGTAGATTTCGCTGTAGACGCCGGTGCCGTAGTCGATATTCCGCCGGCGGATGCCCCAGAAGTCCACGCTTTCGCCATCCGGGCCCGGCGCGGCTGGCGGGCCGATGTATCTCGGGCCGATCCCGGCGAAGCCGTCGATGTACAGCGCCTTCCCGATATCGGCGTCCGGGCCGAAATGGTCCCGGAGCTTCACCCACACCTCGGGCGTGGCCCAGATATCGAGCGGCACGCGGTCGTAGCTCTCGTGGTTGATTGCGGCGAGCACGCGCTCGCGGGAGGTCATTGCTGACGCCATCAGTTCCCTTTCATCATGCGTGTGCGTCCCGGTTCAGGATCGCACAGGATTGTACGAAACAGGGCGGGCAGGGTCAATGAAAAAGTCACCGGGAATTCACTTTCAGACCGGGTGCGCCCGATAATGATCTTGCAATTGAACCAACCAGTTCATATTATATTAAACCAAACGCTTTCGGAGACGGCAGGAGACGGGAGCACGGATGGTGCCGTCGGGGAGTTTCGCCAGCCGCAGGGTAACTAGATCTCAGATGAAGCCCGAGAATATGAAACGGCAAACGCCGCCGCGCCCGATGTTTGGCACTGTCGGGACGGGCAAGTCAGGGGCACCTTGGGCTGCGTTGGCCAGAAAGCTGCCGCCATATTGCAATCACCGGCTGCATCTGATATAATGGATATTTCCTTGTGCTTATGGTTGCGGTCGAAACGATCTGAGCCCGCAGCAACCGACGTTTCTCCGGATTGATGTGATGCCCGATACCAGGAAAAGCGATTACAAGGCCACGCTGAACCTGCCCCAGACCTCCTTCTCGATGAAGGCCGACCTGGTGAACCGGGAGCCTGGATTCCTGAAGCTCTGGGACAGCATGGACGTGTATGGCAGGCTGCGAGCGCTTCGCAAGGGCTGCGAGCGGTTCCTGCTCCACGACGGCCCGCCCTACGCCAGCGGCGATATCCACATCGGCACCGGGCTGAACAAGGTGCTGAAAGACGTTGTCGTGCGCTACCGCTCCATGACCGGCCGCGATGCTCCGTACGTGCCCGGGTGGGACTGCCACGGCCTGCCCATCGAGCACAAGGTGATGTCCGAGCTCGGCGAGCAGGCACGGTCGATGGACAAGATGGAGATCCGCCGGCGCTGCCGTGCCTACGCCCTCAAGTACGTCGAGCGGCACAAGCAGCAGTTCCGCCGGCTCGGCGGCATCGGCGCCTGGGATGCTCCCTACCTCACCCTGAATCCCGAATACGAAGCAGGCGTGATCGACATCTTCGCCGATCTCGTCCGCGGCGGATACGTCTACAAGAATCTCAAGCCCATCCACTGGTGCATGACCTGCGAGACCGCTCTCGCCGAGGCCGAGCTCGAATATTCCGACGACGAAAGCCCGTCGATCTTCGTGAAGTTCACGATGATCGATAGCGTGGCCGACCTGTTCCCCGCTGTTGATGCATTGCCGATCTCGGTGCTGATCTGGACGACCACCCCGTGGACGCTCCCGGCGAACCAGGCGGTGGCCCTGCACCCGTTCTTCGACTACGCCGCCGTGCGCGTGCGACCGTCTGCGGTCGCCATCGATCCAAACACGAAGCGCGACGAAGTGCTGATCCTCGCCGCCAACCTCGTCGACGACGTCATGAAGCAGGTGGGTATCGAGCACTACGAAGTGCTCGGCAAGGTGAAGGGCAGCCAGCTCGAAGGCCGAAAATACCGGCACTGTCTGTTCGACAAGGTCTGCCCGATCGTGCTGGCCGAGTACGTGGCGCTCACGGATACCGGCTGCGTTCACACCGCCCCCGGCCACGGCGAGGAAGACTACCGCACCGGCGTGAAGTATGGCTTGGAGATCCTCAGCCCGGTCGATTCGCGCGGCCGCTACACCGAGCAAGCCGGCGACCTCCAGGGCAAGCAGGTGTTCGAGGCCAACCCGATCATCATCCAGCGGCTTCAGGAGAAGGGCCTGCTGCTCAAATCGAGCACGATCACGCACAGCTATCCGCACTGCTGGCGCTGCAAGAAGCCGGTGATCTTCCGCGCCACCGAGCAGTGGTTCGTCAGCGTGTCGCACAACGACCTCCGCCAAGCGGCCCTCCTCGAGATAGGCAAGGTGCAGTGGCTGCCCGACTGGGGCCAGACGCGCATCCGGGAAATGGTCGAGCAGCGGCCCGACTGGTGCATCTCGCGCCAGCGTGCCTGGGGTATTCCCATCCCGGCGTTCTACTGCGAGAAGTGCGGGGCCATCGCTCTCGAATACGAGACCGTCGCCGCCGTGCGCGACCTGTTCGCGAAGAAGGGCAGCGATAGCTGGTTCACCACCGATGCCTCCGAGATCCTGCCTGCCGGCTACACGTGCCGCAAGTGCGGCGGAAGAAATTTCCGCAAGGAAACCGACATCTTCGACGTCTGGTTCGAGTCAGGCTCCAGCCACCGGGCGGTCTGCAAGCGGGGCGGCCTCGGCTGGCCCGCCGACCTCTACCTGGAAGGGACAGACCAGCACCGCGGCTGGTTCCAGCTCTCCCTGCTCACGGCCGTCGGCGCCGACGGCAAGGCTCCCTACAAGACCGTCCTCACCCACGGCTTCGTGGTCGACGAGAAGGGGCAGAAGATGTCCAAATCGCTGGGCAACTTCGTCTCCGTCGAAGACGTGCTCAAACGGTTCGGGGGCGACATCTTCCGCCTGTGGGTCAGCTCCGTGGATTACCGACAGGACATCAACCTGTCGTTCAACCTGATCGAGCATCTGTCGAACGGTTACCGCCGCATCCGCAACACCTTCCGCTACCTGCTGGGCAACCTCCACGGGTTTGACCCGGCGGCGGACCGTGTGGACTACTCGCGGATGCCGGAGATCGACCGCTGGGCGCTCAGCCGAGCCCACAGCCTGCTCGACCAGTGCAAGGCCGCATACGACGCCTACGAATTCCATCGCGTTTTCCATCTCGTTCACAATTTCTGCACGGTGGACATGAGCTCGTTTTACCTCGACGTGCTGAAGGACCGCCTCTACACGTCGGGGGCGAAGTCGGTCCCGCGCCGCTCCGCGCAGACCGCGCTCTGCGAAGTCCTGAACATCCTGATCAAGACGCTCGCACCGATCCTGGTCTACACGGTCGAAGATGCCTGGCAGGAGGCTCGCCGATACATCGGCGGAGCCGAAAGCCCGCACCTTGAGTTGATGCCCGAAACGCGGACCGAATTGATCGACAAAAACCTCGAAGCTCGTTGGCAGCGGCTGTTGAACGTTCGAGACGAGGTCGCACGCGAGATCGAAAAACTCAGAAATGCCGGCGAGATCGGCTCGTCGATGGAAGCATCGGTCGTTCTTCACGCCGCCGATGCCGAATTGCTCGGTCTGCTTCGCCAGTATGAGGGCAGCCTGGCTGAGATATTCATTGTGTCCAGGGTCGTAATTGCAGGCGAGGCTCCGGAAGGGGCCGCGGCCGGAGTGGATCTTCCCGCATTGCGGATGAAGGTCGGCAGGTCGCCGTACGCCAAGTGCCAACGGTGCTGGAATCTCCGGGAAAGCGTAGGGGCTGATTCCCGGAATCCGGACCTGTGCGACCGGTGCGTTGCCGTTGCAGTGGTGCAAAGCTGAGAAGAAGGCTGCAGCCTGCTGTAGAGACGTGCCGGTGGCACGTCTCAGACGCCCCAGCGGGGCGTCTCTACATCGACATCGGGCGACTGTCCCAATTTCGGGAAGTTTCCTAGGCTTATGCCCTGTCGCCTGCGGCCTGCAGGCTGTGGCCTGTGGCCTGATCTGTGGAATTTTGGAACATGCTCAAACTTGCCGTGCTGCTCTCGGGCAGCGGTCGAACACTCGACAACTTCTACCGGCACATCGACGAGGGCAAACTGCCAGCGGAGGTGTCGGTGGTCGTCGGCAGCCGGCCGGATGCGCTGGGCCTCGAGAAGGCCGCCCGGCGCGGCACGCCCACCCACTGCATCGAGCGCCGCAAGTACGCCGATGCAGTATCGTTCAGCGCCGCAATCACCGACGTGCTGCGGCAGTACAAGCCCGACCTGGTCCTGCTGGCCGGCTTCATGCATTTCTACCGTGTGCCCGATGAATACGCAGGCAGAGCGATGAACATCCACCCGGCTCTGATCCCTGCGTTCTGTGGGAAGGGGTTCTACGGGCACCACGTGCATGAGGCCGTGCTGAAGTACGGAGCCAAGGTCTCGGGGTGCACCGTGCACTTCGCCGATAATATCTACGATCATGGTCCTATCATCATCCAGCGAGTCGTGCCCGTGCTGGACAATGACACTCCGGATGCTCTTGCCGCCCGCGTGTTCGAGGAGGAATGCATAGCCTACCCGGAAGCGATCAGGCTCTTCGGAGAAGGCCGCCTCGAGATCCGCGACGGCAAGGTGAGAACCAAAGGCCCCCGTTGCTGACGGAGACACGACTCGCTATGTCATCTTCGGAAACTCCTTCCGACCAGCCGGCCCTCAGTGGCAATTACGTCGAGATCGTGGCGACGCTGATCCGCAGCCTCGTCCACGTTCCCGGCTTCCCGCAAGCCCATGGCGAGAAGCTCTACGCCTGCCTGACCGACCTCACCCGCGTCAGGGAGCTTGAGGCGCTTGCCGGCCTCAGCAAGAAGATCGACGACATCTGCAGCACCGCGATGGCGGAAGTGGAGCCGTCGCAAAGCTTCCGCGACCAGGAAACACAGCTCCGGCAGATCGTCGACACCCTCGGCGAGAGCATCAGGAGCATGTCCGCCATCAACGCCGACACTGGCAACCGCATCAATACACAGTTGAGCCAGTTGCACCAGGCGATTATCGAAGACGGCCAGCCGCTCCAGTTCGGCAAGAGGATCGAGATGATCGCCAACGGTATCAAGCAGACCACCACCATCCTCAAGACCGAACTTGAGCAATCCCGCAGCCAAGTGAAAGCAGCCAGCGGCAAGATCAAGAACCTCGAGAAGGAACTGGAACAGACGCGCGAAGAAAGCCTCAAGGACGGTCTCACCGGCCTGAACAACCGCCGCGCGTTCAACCAGTTCATCGCAGACACGCTCTCTTCATACAGCGCGGCCAAACCGTGGTGTCTCATCATCGTCGACATCGATCACTTCAAGCGGATCAACGACACTTACGGGCACATCATCGGCGACGCCCTCCTGATCAAGCTGGCTCGCACGCTCAACGAAAACGTCACGCCCCCACACTTGCTTGCCCGCTATGGCGGTGAGGAATTCGTCATGATGCTGCCGGCTTCGCTGGCGGCCAGTTGCGAGTTCTGCGAGAACCTGCAGAAGAAGGTCCGGGCTTCGCGCTGGATCTATCGCACTCCCGGTGAAGCCGAGATGACCATCTCCGTCACTGTATCCGCCGGCGTGGCAGTGCAGCGCCCGCACGACATACCGGAAGTGATGATCGCGCGCGCCGACCGCGCACTCTACCTCGCCAAGGAAAGCGGCCGCGACTGCATGCGAAGCGAGCTGGATGTCGCCTGACGCAAGGGCGGACTCGCGGCCCCCCGCGCGACCGGAGCGGCCGTCGATGCCATCGAATCCGGCCAGACCGACGACCGCGGCCCCCGCGCGACCGGAGCGGCCACCGGCAATCATCCATCCAACTCGCGCTCGGTTCTTGAAAAACGTCCCGCACATCGCTATGCTTCATCCATCCTGATTCTTCCCGATCAGTCCCGAACAGAGGAGCCTCCATGATTACCAGATCGCTTGAGACCCGAGAGATCCTGCGGGCATCCGTTGCGTCCGCCGAGATCATCGAGCAAAACGGTAACTCGCTTCTGCTGAAAACGACCGCTACGCTGGCGTCGAAGCG
>DATKYA010000042.1:0-2777 GCA_035528775.1 Planctomycetota bacterium
TACTGCGATGTGATCGTGCGGCGGTGGGAGGAGTTCACCGGCCGCAAGGCGGCGTTGGAAAACGCGGGGACGCGCGGGCGGAGGAAATCCGATGGCTGACGGCAAGCTGGACATGGTGGAGGTGGCGAAATCGAAACGCCACGTCGCGCTGCTGGAGAAGCTGAATTCACGCAAGCCGCTGACGGCGCGCGAGATCGAGGAGCTGGAGGAGTTCGAGCAGGAGTCGGCGCGGCGGGCCAAGCTGGCGGAGAAGAAGCGGCCGCGTCGCGTTGGCCAGCAGTATCGGGCGCACCTGGAGCACATCGCGCGGATCTACGTGGAGTGCAACGAACGGCCGACGGAGGCGGCGGCGCGGGTGGCGGCGGAGATCCCGCTGCTGAAATCCTGCAAGTCGAATTACTTCGGCCGGTGGAAGGGCAACACGGAATGGGCGGTCGCGTTGCGGGATGCGAAGGCATCGGCGGCGTTCGACAGCGAATTCAAGCCGACGATTCGCGGCCGGAAGTTTCTGCAGTGGGCACGGGAGACGGCGAAGCGGCTGGCCGGCGAGCACGAGACGGCGGTGAGCGATGAGAAACGGCTGGACATCCAGTGCATCGAGGGCCGGATCGTGAAACTGAACGAGGCGATCCGGGCGGAGGAGAAGCACCAGGACGAGTTGCAGGACAAAGCGGTCCGCCGCGACATGCGGACGTTCGCGAAGAACTTCGTGGAGCTGTTCGCCACGTACCTGACCGACGAGGGGCAGCGGAAGCTGCTGGACGTGCAGCGTGATCCGGGTGCGTTGATGAAAGGGATCGAATGAACCTCACGCGGCTGAGCTGGAATCCTGAAACTGATCCCGACACGATGGGCCATCGTACTGTCTTCGATGCAGGACCCACCGCTGGACAGTGTTGCCAAGGCGACGAGGGACCCGTGCATCAGCCGGGTTTCAGCATTGGCATTTTCTGGAACAGGCCCAAGGAATGGTGGAAACCCTTCGTGATGGTGAATATCTGGAATCGGGCATTTCAGATCGGGTGGTTATTCGAGTGAGCAATGCTGCTGAAATCATGGCGGGGATCCGGATGGCGACAGTGGACGTGCAGGCGCCGGATCCGGAACGCGACGCGCGGGTGGAGCACGCGGGCCGTGATCCCATGTTTTTCGCGCAGACGTATCTGGCTCATTATTTCACGGACGAGCCGTGCGATTTCCATCGCGAGCTGATCGGGCTGCTGTTCGGCACGGACGACGATCTGGTGTGTGCGGCGCCACGCGGGCACGCGAAATCGACGTTGGCCGCATTGCTCTATCCGCTGTACCAGGTGCTGTTTCGGCGGGTTCACTACGTGGTGATCATCCGCAAGACGATGACGGACGCGGAGGAGGCGCTGGATGCGATTCGCCACGAGCTGGAGACGAACGAGCAACTGATCGCGGACTTCGGCAGCATGGTGACGCGCGGGAAGACGCGGGCGATCCTGCTGCGGACTGACAGCCTGATCGTTGCGAAAACGCGCGGCTCGAAAGTGCGTGGCACGCGGTTCCGCCAGTATCGCCCGGACCTGATCATCGGTGACGACCTGGAAGACGATGACCACATCGACTCGCCGATCCAGCGGGAGAAGGACGAGCGATGGTTCAACAGTGCCATCTCGAACGCGACGGGGCCGGACGGCCGGACGGTGGTGATCGGGACGATTCTGCACGCGCACAGCCTGCTGGCGAAGCTGCTGGCGAATGCCAGCTACGTGACTCGGAAGTTCCGGGCGGTGCTGGACTGGCCGCAGCGGGGTGATCTGTGGGAGACGTGGCGGAGCATCTTCCAGGACCTGATGCGGGGGAAGGAATCGGCGCGTGAGTTCCTGGCGAAGCATCGGAAACGAATGCTGGACGGGGCGCGGGTGCTGTGGCCGAGCCGACTGCCGTTCGCCCGGCTGATGGAATTGCGCGAGCGGATCGGCAGCCTGAGTTTCGAGCAGGAGTTGCAGAACAATCCGCTCGATCCCGATTCGCAGCTCTACCGTGAGGAATGGATTCAGTACTACGCGGACGCGGATCTGATCAACGTGGGGCTGGTGGCGTTCGGTGCGTGCGATCCGTCGATCGGGCAAAGGATGGAGAACGACGAGGCGGCGATCGTGTCGGTCGCCCGCGGGAGCGACGGGCGGATCTACGTGCTGGACGTTGATTCGAGCAGGCGGTCGATGCTGGCTACGACGGCTGCGGTTCTGCGGAAGCACGTGCAGTGGCGATACGCGGGCTTCGCGATCGAGACGAACGCCTACCAGCAGGCGCTGGCGGAGAACGTGGCGGCGGAATCGCTGAAACAGAAGGTCTATCCGCCGGTGGTCGAGATCAAGCAGTATCGTGACAAGCGGACGCGGCTGGCGTCAAAATCGCCGCTGGTGGAGAACGGGACGGTGCGGTTCAAGCGCGAGCATTGGCGGCTGATCGAGCAGCTCGTGGGATTCCCGAAATGGGACCGCGACGACATCGCGGACGCGTTCGAGATGGCGGTCGACCTTGCGGTGGGCGGGGGCGGGCCGATCGAGTTCGCGGGGAGCGGCCGGAAATTCCGCGTGGCTCAGCTCGAGGAGGACGGCAATGGGTCCAACTGGTGAACGGCTGGCCACAATCGAAGCGAACACCGCGCACATCAAAGAGCAGGTGGGCGAGCTGAAACAATCGGTGCAGGGCATCGACGCGAAGCTCGACGGGCGGCTGAAGAGCCAGGAGACGCTCGTGGAGCGTCATTCGATCTATTTTCAGATCATCGGCTGGGCGCTCGG
>DATKYA010000043.1:0-14036 GCA_035528775.1 Planctomycetota bacterium
AGATGGCCATTCCCGCGAGCTAAGCCGAGCGTACTCTGAACCAGTCGCATGTCATCTTGAAGTGACCGAATCGGCGATCAGTAGCCTTGTGTGCTGTCCTGTTGGCAAACGGCGCGCAAAAGCGTGAAAAATCCAGGCTAGTATTCGTGACTCCTGACTCCTGACTCCTGTCTCCTTTCTTCCGATCCGAGGTTTGCCATGAAGAAGAGCATCAACTACTGGGCGTTTCCCGGCGGCGGCGACGGCACGAAAGCCATCGGCGAATTCCTGCGCGAATCGAAGGCAGCAGGATTCCAGGCCGTCGAGCTGTGCTTCGCCGAAACCGGCATCCTGAATCTCAACAGCGACGAACGGCAGGTGCGGGCGATCGCCGACGACGCGAAGAACGTCGGCATCGAGATCGCCAGCGTCGCCACCGGCCTCTACTGGAAATACTCCATGACCAGCGACGACCTCGCGATGCGCGAGAAGGCAAAGGACGTGGTCAAGAAGGGCCTGCAGATCGCCGCCTGGGCCGGAGCCGACGGCCTGCTGGTGATCCCCGGCGTGGTGTGCTGCGGCTTCAGCCCGCTCCGCACCCCCTACGGCCTCGCCTGGCAGCGGGCACTGGCCGCCATCAAGGAGCTCACCCCCGTCGCCGAGCGCCTCAGGGTCGCCATCGGCATCGAAAACGTGTGGAACGGCTTCCTCCTCAGCCCGCTCGAGATGCGCCATTTCATCGATGAGGTCAACAGCCCCTGGGTCGGAGCGTACTTCGACGTCGGCAACGTCGTCGTGACCGGCTACCCCGAAGACTGGATCCGGATTCTCGGCAAGAGGATTCGCAAGGTGCATTTCAAGGACTTCAAGCGCTCGGTCGGCACGCTGGCCGGCTTCGTGGACCTGATGAAGGGCGACGTGAACTGGCCCGAGGTGATGAAGGCATTCCGCGAGACCGGCTACGACGGCCCCCTCACCGCCGAAGTCTTCCCGCCCAAGGACCACCCCGAACGCCTGATCACGGAAACATCCGCGGCGATGGACAAGATCATGGGAAATGATGAATGAGGAATGAAGAATGAAGAATGCAGAAGAAGGCCACGAAGGAACGAAGGACACGAAGGACACGAAGAAGAGGGATGACGAGATGAAGCCATGAAGGGACGAACCGGCTTCGTTCCCATCATCTCTTCATCTTCTTTCTTCTTTGTGGCCTTTGTGCTCTTCGTAACTTTGTGGCTTTCTTCCTCTTCGTTCATCATTCATCATTCATCGTTCGTATCGAGCATTTCTTCCCCGTGCTGTCGGCATTGATCTTCTTGTGATCGAGGCAATGGCACGTCCGGCAGCCCTGGGCGCGGCGGGGATACCGCGAATTCAGCCAGCCGGCAACCACCTCCGGCGTGGCCGCCGTGTGGCACGCGAGGCAATCGAGATCCGTGAACGTCTCCTCGGGGGTCTCGCGCTTCTCATTGGCCGGCGCGTACCGGTCGTAGCGGCCGTCGTAGTGGCCGATGCCGCGATGGCAGTCGGTGCAGGTGACCGGCGCCACCTCGCCCTTCACGGTGGCGACGGCTGCATGCCTGCTCAGCGGGACGTGCTGCAGGTCGACCGTGTACCGCCGGCTGTGGCAGTCGATGCAGCGCTCGTTGATGATCCGCAATTGTGACGCGCCGGCCTGGAAAGCTGCGGGATCGGGCTCGCCGAACGCGTGCTCCCACATCTGCGGAGCCGATGCGATCTTCACGTTCACGTGCCCCACCGGGCCCGGCGGCACGTGGCAGCCCGCGCATCCCCCCACCATGCTCACCGAGTGCCGCTGCGAGCGGAACAGCCGGGCATGGTTCTCCATCTCGTGGCAGGCGCTGGAACAGAATCCCTCGGATGTGAGGTAGGCGTCTGCCCGCAAGGCTCCGTAGCCGACGCCCGCCAGGACGACGATCGCCCCAACGGCGGTGCAGATTCGCACACGCCGCGGCAGCGAGCGATACAGCCGCACCGGGTTGATCCACACGAGCCTCATCGATTCAGCACGCGCCTTCCTTGCCAAACAGCATCACGATCCCGATGATGATGAACACCGCGGCGGCGATGCGCCTTATCCAGATCGGCTTGATGAAGCTCTGCTGCTGCAGCAGTCCGCCCAGCAGCACGGCGATGAGCGACGTAACGACGAGCGCCGATGCCGCCCCGATGAATACGGATGCCCGCGAGCAGTTGCCCGCCAGGCAGAACGTGGCGAGCTGCGTCTTGTCGCCCAATTCCGCCAGAAACACTGCTGCGAACGTCGTCAGGATGATCTTCAGGTCCATCATTCTCTCCGGTTGCATTCACGAAAACGTGCTGCACGGTTCGGAGCGTGTACGAGAATGTCTGGCCGCCCACGTAGAGACGCCCCGGCGGGGCGTCTGAGACGTGCCCCCGGCACGTCTCTACACCCGCAAATCAGCTTCTCAAACACGCTCTCACAGGTTGCAGTAGATTTCTGCTGTCTGCACGTGCTGCTTGACCAGCCTGCGCACCATCTGAATCTTCTCGATATCGCTCGGCTGGATCTTGGTGTTGAGGTCGTGGATTTGGCTGGCGGTCTGGTAGCTGTCTTCCTTCACGGCGATCACGGGCATGCGGGTGCGGCGGATGAGCTGCATGATGTTGCTGTGCGGCGAGATGCCGCCGGTGAGCACCATCCCGGCCACGTGATCGGCCGGCTCCGATCCGGCGAAGTGCGAACTCATCGCGGCCAGAATCAGGTCCTCGCGGTCGCCGCCCGTGATGACGAGCATGTTGGGGCTGAGGTAGGCGAGGAACTGATGGGGCGTCATCGCTCCGATCACGATTCGCTCGATGTGGTGGTCCAGGCTCTCCTCGCCGCAGAGGACGTCGCCCCCGATCTCTGCCAGGATTTGCCACATGGTCGGCCCGGCGAGGAACGGCACGTCGGGAATGCAGCCGAACATCGCCGTGCCGATTCGCGCAAGGCCCTTGCCGGCGACCTCGCGGATCATCTCGAGCTTCGCCGATGCCACCTTGTTCAGAATCACGCCGAGCACCCGCGCCCCTTCCTTGCGGAACAGCTCCAGGTTCAGGGCCACCTCGTCAATGGGGCGGCCGATCCCGCCTTCCGTCACGATCAGCACGGGAGCGTCCAGCAGCTTCGCCACGCGGGCGTTCGAGAGGTCAATCACGGCACCCACGCCGGCGTGCCCCGTGCCTTCGATCATAACCAGGTCCTTGTCCCGCGCGATGATTGCGAACGCATCGAGAATCTGCCGGCCGAGGTCGTGCTCGAGCTTGCCGAGAATGTAGTCGCGCGTGAAGCCCTTGCCCACGGTAACCGGGCTCATGTGCTCCAGCGGGCAGGGCAGCTTGCAGACGTCGTTGATGAGGAGGGCGTCTTCGTCGAAGCGGCCCCGCGGCGTCTCGAGGTAGCGCTGCCCCACCGGCTTCATGAATCCGATCCGGGGCGTGCGCTCCTGCCAGGCGCAGATCAGGCCCAGCGAAACGGTTGTCTTGCCGGCGTTCTGGCCGGTGGCGGCGATGAAAACCTTTTTCATAGGCGATAGGCTGCAGTGACAGGCTGCAGGCCAGGAAGTCGCAACCAGGAAGGCTTTGGGCCTTCGGCTTTGGGCTTTGGGCCGAGGAAAGCCGCCTGCGCCGGGTCCACTGCGTCCACTATGTCCACTGAACGAAAAACGGGAGATGCCGTGTTCCAGGCATCCCCCGCATGTTAGCAGATGACGGGCGGAAAAGCAAGGCTAACGGGATTGTGGAGCACGCTACGCCTTCGCCGTGGCGGACACATCGGCGTGCGGCTTTATCGGGCGGAGCAGAACGCCTATGATGCAGGCGAGGATGCACGCGACGCCGGCAATGCAGAACGCCGTGCTGAACGTGCCGAACATGTCCCACACGCGTCCGGCCATGATCGGCCCGAGAATGCCGCCCACGCCATATGCGGTGAACACCGCACCATAGTTGGCACCGAGGTTCTTGGAGCCGAAGTTCTCATTGGTGAGCAGCGGGAAGAGGGCGAAGTTCCCGCCGAAATTGAAGCCCACCCAGCAGCCGGCGATGGCGAGTTTCAACGTGCTCGACCCCATCGAGGGGAGCAGGAAGAGCATGACTGCCTGGAGGGCGGTCATCAGCACCACGGAGTAGCGGGCGGAAAGCTTCTGGGAAATCGTGCCCCAGACGACACGGCCGAGGCCGTTGAAAAGGGCGAGCAGGCCGAGGGCCGATCCGGCCGCAGCGGCAGTGAGGCCGCCTTCCTTCTCGCCGAAGCTCTTCAGGCAACCGATCACCATCAGGCCCGTTCCGCCGCTGAACACGAACGCGGCCCAGATCATCCAGAACTGCGGGGTGAACACGGTCTGGCCCTGGGTGAGGTCGCGAACGCTTTTCTTGGCGGCGGCAGCGGGCGGATTCCACCCGGCGGGCTTCCACCCGGCGGGCGGATTGCAGAGCAGCGACCCGCCAAGGGTGACGAAGACGGCAAAGATTATGCCGAACATGATGAACGTGCCGGAGATGCCGTAGTCGTGAATGAGGTGCACCCACTGCCCGGCGAGCTTGATGAAGATGAAGGCACCGGCACCGAAGCCGGCGACCGCCAGGCCGGTGACGAAGCCTTTCATATCGGGGAACCACTTCACGCAGGCGGCGATCGGGCAGACGTAGCCGAGGCCGATGCCGGCTCCGCCCACGAGTCCGATGAAGAGAAGAATGGCGGTGAAGGATGTTCCGCCGAGCAGGCCGGCCAGGATGTATCCGGCGCCCAGCGTGATGCCGCCGATGATCGCGATCATCCGCGGGCCGCGCTTGTCCTGCCAGCGCCCCGCCATGATCATCACTACGGCAAACGTGGCCAACCCCAGCGAGAAGATGGCCTGCGATTGCGTTTCGGTGAAGCAGTAGACGTGCTTGTCGACGCACTTGCGGTCGAATGTCTTGTTCACCCATTCCTTGTCGAGTGCTGCCTTGTGCTTGGCGAGGGCATCCTTGGCGGCGGCGATGGCCGCGGTGTCTTTCCCCTCCTGGGCTGCCTTGAGGGCGGCCGTGAGCTCGTCGTATTCGGCCCGTGCGGCCTCGCACTGAGCCTTGTCGGTCACCCCGAGGAGCTCCGGCGACAGGTACATGGCAACGTCAGCCTCGGAGTTCTGCAAGTCCTTCGTAAACGTCCCCCACGCGTAGATCGCCCCCAGGCACAACTGCACAAGCAGCGCTCCGACAACTACAAACCACCTGTTTGTTACCTTGTCTTCAGACATGCGGACACCTTTCTGGATCAGATGAAGTACGTATGAACGCGGAACAAGGCTCAGGTGCTTGCCAGCACGGTAGGTGGTCGGTCAGCGGATCAGACCCTGCACCCGTGCAGATGCAAGGTGTGGCAACCGAACAGCATAACCGGCTGATTGGGACGCCTGAGTGTTATGACGGGCGGCAAGCCGGGACCGCTCCCGGCTTGCCGTCATCCGTCATCATTGAGTGGTAGAGGCAGACGCCCGTTGAGGTGCGCCTGGGAAACACCGCCTTGCCGGCAGGCTCCTACTGCCGGCCCTGGACCAGCACCTCGACCACGTGCGGGTCGGCGAGGGTAGTGGTGTCGCCCAGTTGATCAACCTGGCCTTCGGCGATCTTGCGGAGGATGCGCCGCATGATCTTGCCCGAACGAGTCTTCGGCAGGCCGGGGGCAAACTGGATCTTGTCGGGCACCGCGATGGGGCCGATCTCCTTGCGGATGTGCTGAACCAGCTCTTTCTTGAGGGCGTCGGACGGCTCGATGTTTTCCTTGAGGGTCACGAAGGCATACAGCGCCTGGCCCTTGATGTCGTGCGGCATGGGAGCGACGGCGGCTTCCGAAACCTTTTCGTGGCTGACGAGTGCGGATTCCACTTCGGCGGTGCCGATGCGGTGGCCGGAGACGTTCACGACGTCGTCGATGCGGCCCATCAGCCAATAGTCGCCGTCGGGATCGATGCGGCAGCCGTCGCCGGTGAAGTAGAGGTCGGCGTACATCGAGAAGTAGGTGTCGATGAACCGGTCATGATCGCCCCACATGGTGCGCATCATTCCGGGCCAGGGCTTCTTGATGCAGAGCTTGCCGCCTTCGTTGACGCCGCATGGCTTGCCGTCGTCGCTGAGGACAACCGGCTCGACGCCGAAGAACGGCCTGTTGGCGCTGCCGGGCTTCAGCGTGTGGGCGCCGGGCAGCGGCGTGATCAGGATGCCGCCCGTCTCGGTCTGCCACCAGGTGTCGACGATCGGGCAGCGATTCTTGCCGATGTGCTCGTAGTACCACATCCAGGCTTCGGGATTGATCGGCTCGCCGACCGACCCGAGCACGCGCAGCGAGCTGAGGTCGTGCTTGCTCGGCCATTCCTCGCCCATGCGGATCAGCGCCCGGATGGCGGTGGGAGCGGTATAGAAGACCGACACCTTGAACTTGGCGACGATCTGCCAGAAGCGTCCGGCATCGGGATACGTGGGCACGCCCTCGAACATCAGGCTGGTGGATCCGTTGGCCAAGGGGCCGTAGACGATGTAGCTGTGGCCGGTCACCCACCCGATGTCGGCCGTGCACCAGTAGACGTCGTTGTCGTGCACGTCGAAGATGTACTTGTGGGAGAGGCCCGTGTACAACAGGTAGCCGCCGGTGGTGTGGACTACGCCCTTGGGCTTGCCGGTGGATCCGGATGTGTAGAGGATGAAGAGGTTGTCTTCGGCGTTCATCGGCTCGGGGGCGCACGTGGCGTCGGCTTTCGCCATCAGGTCGTGGTACCAGAGGTCGCGGCCGTCCTGGATGGTGCAGGGCTCGCCGGTGCGCTTCACGACCACCACCTTCTCGATGCTGGGTGTCTTCTTGAGGGCTTCGTCGGCGATGCCCTTCAGGCCGATGTGCTTGCCGGCACGCAGCGACGTGTCGGACGTGATCAGCACCTTGCAGGCCGAGTCGTTGATGCGGTCGCGAAGGGCGTCGGCGCTGAATCCGCCGAACACGATCGAGTGGATGGCACCAATGCGGGTGCAGGCGAGCATCGCCACGGGCAACTCGGTGATCATCGGCATGTAGATGCACACGCGGTCGCCCTTCTTCACCCCCAGGCTCTTCAGCACGTTGGCAAACTTGCACACGTCGGCGTGCAGTTGCTTGTAGGTGATCCGGCGGACGTCCTCTTCCGGCTCGCCCTGCCAGATGATGGCAACCTTGTCGCCCCGGGTCGCCAGGTGGCGGTCGAGGCAATTGTATGACACGTTCAGCGTGCCGTCTTCAAACCACGTGTGGTTGATACGGCGAGCGTTCGTGTTCCACTCGAACTTCCGGGCCACCGTCGGCTTCTTGATCCAGTCGAGCGTATTGGCTTGTTCCATCCAGAACTTGTCCGGCTCGTTGATGGAACGCTGGTACATTTCCATGTATTGGTCGAACGACTTGACATAGGCCGCCTTGGCCAGCTCCGGCGGAGGTGGGAACGCCCTGGTCTCCGTCATCAAAGAGATGATGGTCTTCTTCGGCTGGTTCTCTGACATGTGGCATTCTTCCTTTCGCTTCCGATGGCATTAGCAGAAGACGCGTGCAGTCTGGCTGCACGCGGAATCACACATAGCGGGGCCCCCGTGGGCGAGAGCGTACATTCTATATGTGGGATGGGCGCGTTTCAAGTGTTTTCGAGCGAATTACGGGATCGCGCCGATCGCGCGATTCGGCGTCCCGTGCCATCGCCGGAATGTGATGCGTTTCACGCACCGTAATGGAGGGGCAACGCAAAGCACGCGGGCCGCACATGGCGGGATATTCCGTCTTTATCACGGCTGCGGAATGGGCGGGGTCGGATTCATCGCATCCCGCACTTCGATGAGGTCGAGTATATTGATCTTGAAGTCATCGTTGACGTCCTCCCGCTCTTCCTCCCCGACTTCCGGCTGCCCAAGCTTCTGCCGGATCGCCAGCAGGTCGAGGATGTTCACCCTGCCGTCGCAGTTCACGTCTACCTTCGCACGAACCGGACAGTAGGTGACGCTGATCGGGCAGACCGTTTGCGTGCCCGTGCCATCGGGGCAGACGGTGGACACGCCGGGGCACGTGGAAACCTGATCAAAGCACGTGGTGGGCAGCTTCGGGCATGCGGTGTTCACCACCGGGCACGCCGTTTCGGCCGCCGGGCAGGTCGTCGCAACGGGCGGGCATTGCGTCTGTATCAGCGGGCACTGCGTCACCAACTGCGGCGGGCACGTGGTCGGGATCAGCGGACACAGCGTCTCCCCCAGCGGGCATTCCGTCTCAACCGGGGTGCAGGACGTCTCCGGGGCGGGGCACGTCGTGGGTACCGCCGGACACTCCGTTTCGACCTCCGGGCAAAGCGTTACATTTTCCGGGCAGAGGGTTTCCGCCTCCGGGCACACCGTCGGATTGGCAGGGCATATGGTATATACGTCTACGCAGAGGGTAGGCGGCGCGGGGCAGAATGTGCCAGACGGCGGGCATTGCGTATCGGTTCTGGGGCACAGCGTCTCACTTTTGGGACACACCGTATGGGAGTCGGGGCAGGATGTCTCCGCCGTCGGGCATTCGGTCTGCTCGCTCGGACACAACGTCTGGACAGTGCAGACAGTGAGATCTGCCGGATTCTGGGTGAGTTCGGTGCACCAGCCTGCCGACGCCAACAAGCAGACAGCTGCGATTGCGAGGATGACTACGGTTTTTCTCATCCCGTGACCTCCTTATGCCCCTATCTTATTATATACCCACCATGTGCGGCTGTCAAGCTTTGAATCCGATTTTTCCCGGGAAATCTGCGGGGCTGCTTTTCCGCTTAGAAGCTATCTCAAAAAATCCAGCGGGATCATGTAGGGGCACACGGCGTCTGCCCCTGGGGCGGACGCTGTCCGCCCCTACATCGGGATCGGCTTTTGAGATAGTTTCCTAGCCGCTGGATTCCGCCTCCTCTCTCAGAAGGTCGTACTTCCGCATCTTGTTGAAGAGCGTGGTGCGGTTGATGCCCAGCATCAGGGCCGTCTTCTGGCGGTTCCTGTTGTTGAGCTGCAGCGAGTGCTCGATGATCTTCTTCTCGGGCTTCTCCAAGGCCACCCGCAGGGGCAGCACGGTCTGGCTCACGTACTCCCCGGACCGGCCGTTGAGCAGGATCGGGGGCAGATCACGCGGCGTGATGCGGTCGGCCTGGCACAGCACGAGTCCCCGCTCGACCACGTTCTCGAGCTCGCGAACGTTGCCTGGCCAGCCGTAGTGCAGCATGATCTTCATCGCGGCCCGGTCGAAACTGGTCACCTTCTTGCCCAGCCGGTCGCAGCATTGCTTGAGGAAATGGTCGGCGAGCAGCGGAAGGTCGCCCACCCGCTCGCGCAATGGGGGCATGTCGATGCTGACCACGTTCACGCGGTAGTAGAGGTCTTCCCTGAAGGTACCCTCGCGCACCATCCGGGCGAGGTCGGTGTTGGTGGCGATGATCACGCGAACGTCCACGTGAATGGTATCGGTGCCGCCGACGCGCTCGAAGGTGCGTTCCTGCAGCACTCGCAGCAGCTTCACCTGCAGGGCCGGCGTGGCGGTGGAGATCTCGTCGAGGAAGATCGTGCCGCCGTCGGCCGCCTCGAACTTGCCGTGCTTCTCGCCGATCGCGCCGGTGAAGGCGCCCCGCACGTGGCCGAACAGCTCGCTTTCCAGCAGCGTGTCGGGCAGGGCGCCGCAGTTTACCTCGATGAACGGCCCGTTGCGGCGCGACGAATTGTGGTGGATCGCCCGGGCGATCATCGTCTTGCCCGTGCCGCTCTCGCCGGTCAGCAGCACGGTGCTCTTCGTGTCGGCCACTGCCTCGATGAGCTGGTAGATCCGCTGCATCTTGAAGTCCTGGCCGACGAGATTGTGGAACCCGAGGCGGTTGTCGAGCTGCTGCCTGAGGTTCTCGTTTTCGGCTTTCATGGCCTGGATTTCGAGGCAGCGGCTCACCATCACCTTCACTTCCTCGTCCACCAGGGGCTTGGTCACGTAGTTGTACGCGCCCAGCTTGATCGCTTCAACCGCGTTCTGCACGGTGCCGTAGGCCGTGGAGAGGACCACTTCGGTCAGCAAGTGCTCCTGCTTGATCTTGCGCAGCACGTCGAATCCGCTCATCCCCGGCATGCTCACGTCCGCGATGACCAGGTTGTAGTGGTCCTTCTCGAGCAGGGCCAGGGCCTCTTCGCCGTCGGCTGCCGTGTCGACTCCATAGCCTTCGAACCGAAGAAGCTCGCTCAGTGAACCGCAGACGATGGGATCATCGTCAACTACAAGGATATGCTTTTCGGCCATCAGGTGTACGTCTCCCACTATCCGTCATGTGCGGCTGAAACGGCTCTGCGGCGGACGGGCATCCAGCTCGCATCCGCCCCCCGGGATCTACAAGGGAACCAGTATCTTGATCGTGGCTCCATGTCCCCTGGTGTCCTCTACTTCGATTCTGCCCCCGTGTTTGGATACTATGTCAAGACAGATCGCCAGCCCCAGCCCCGTGCTCTCGGACTTGTTTTTTGTCGTGAAGAACGGCTCGAATATCCTCTTCCGGATCTCCTGGGGCACCCCCTTGCCGGTGTCGGCAAACGTGATCACCACGCCCGGATCGGCCAGCTCCGTAGTGATGGAAAGGTGCCCGCCGCCCGGCATCGCTTCGTAGGCATTGCGGATGACGTTGGTGAACACTTCCGGGAAATTGGCGAACCTTGCCCGCGGAATGCCGTCGCTGAAGCTGGTCTGGACGGTGACGTTGTTTCGCAGTTGCAGGGGGCGCAAGTTGCGGATCGCCGCCGTGATCAACTCGTTGATGTCCAGGTCCTCCAGGCCCTTGCCAACGGTGCGGGAGTAGTTGAGCAGCGACCCGACGATCCTGGCCATGCGCTCCAAGCCCTTCTTGCACTCGCCGAGGTACTCCAGTGATTTCAGATTCGCCGAGGGCAACTGCATCGACATCGAGGTGAACCGCAGCACACCGTCGAGCGGGTTGTTCAGCTCGTGGGCCACACTGGCGGCCAGCTTGCCGATGGTCGCGTGGTGCTCGGCCTGGGCGATCCGCCGCTCGATCTGCAGCGCCCGGCTCACGTCTTCCACCACCAGCAGGCCGCCGTCGTCGGCCAGGCCGGAATTCAGCGGCACGCACGTGGCGTTCAGCAGCAACTCCTTGCCGTCGACCGCCTGGCAGCGCATCTGCTGAAGGTCGAACGCCTTGCCCTTCGCAACGCATTCATCCAGCAGGTCCTGCCAATCCTCCCCGCTCAACGTCTGCACGCGAAACCTCAGCAGGCTCTTGATGTTCAGATCGGCGTCGGTAAGCCCGAAAATGGACCGCGCGGAATCGTTGAAAAACGTGACACGCAGGCTCCGGTCGAACGTGATCAGCCCGAGCGAAATACTGCGGACGATGCTATCGTGAAACCCCTGCATCTGGGCCAGCTCGAAGTTGGCCCGCACGAGCTGCCGGGCGGCCTCTTCCACCTTTTGCTGCAGGCTGATCCCTTTCTCGGAGATCTGGCGGACAGCCATCCCGCTGCGAAGGCAGCCCGTGATCGGAGCCGCCAGCGACTGCAGCCGCCCGAGGTCTTCCTCGGTAAACGGCTCGCCCGTGCACTTGTCGCACACGTTCACGATCCCCATCAGCTTGCCTTCGTCCAACAGCGGCAGGCAGATGCACGAATTGCTCTTGTAGGGCCGGACCGTGTTGCGGATTCCCGCAAACCGCTCGTCCTTCGTGATATCCTTGATCAGCAGGGGAATGCGATGCGATGCCACGTAGCCGGAGATTCCGTCCGAAAGGCCGCTGCGTTGGCCATGCAGCCCCTCGGTGCTGGGGCCGATTATCTCGCTGAGGCTCAACTGGCTGCTGCGCGTGTCGTAGAGCTGGATCGAGCCCGACTCGCATGCGAGCGCTGCCAGAATCTGCCCCAGGGCAGACCGCAGCATGTCCCGCAACTCGCCGGTAAACTCGGATGGAGCGCCCTGTGGAATCGCCACGAACGCCCCGGGATCAGGATGAACTTCGCGTGTCACGAGCCGAAGTACCTCAGAATGCCCAGCCGCGCACCCGGCCAAGCCGCCTGCGCCGCGATCCGGCCGATGCCTAAGTTGTTGTTCTGCAAGGGATTACGGTACAGGCATGTTCGGCACATCCGCTGTGCACGATTAGAGGTTTTCCACTGCTGCATGACGCGCTGCCGGTGCCTGCACGGTACCCAAGACCGGCCACGTCCGACGCCCATCCTTGGAGGTCTACGGAGCTGATCTGTACGCCTGTACTCCGCACTATCACACCACAACCGCCTCCCTGGCGGCCCGGCACGATCCTCGACCGGAGAGTTTTCCTCCGGAACCATAGCTTTCGGAATTCTATGAGAAGTTTACCACATGAAACGGGCCACGTCAAGTACAATTCCGGAAAAATGTTTAAAAAATCCGACTGTGATGTCTAACATTTTGGACAATCCCGGAGGACGAGGCGTGACAACGAAGGAACGAAAGAACGGAAGAGGAAGAAAAGAAGGAAGAGGGGTGACAACGAAAGAACGAAAGAATGGAAGCGGAAGAAAGAGGGAAGAGGGGGTGACGACGAAAGAACGGAAGAACGGCAGAAAAAAGGGAAAAAAGGCCACAATGCCTTCTCGCTCCAGCTCTTGTTCTCCTTCTTCCGTGTCTTCCGTTGTCAATTCATCTTCTCTTCTCTTCTTCTTTCCTCCTTCTTCTGTTCTTCCGCGTCTTCCGCTGTCAATCCCCCTTCCCCTCTGTCTTCCGCTATCGGATCGAAATGCACTTCCAGCACGTCGAGCTGCTCGCAGATGCACTCGGCACCCAGGATTTCGGACAGCGAAGGCCGCGTGCGGCCGTCGTCGCCGGTGATGAATTCCTTGATGTACGTGCCGGATTGCGTGAGCAGATCGAGCTCGAACCGCGTCTGCGCCCCATCGCCCTCGACGATCCGGGCACTGGCGCTCCTTATCGACCGCATCCGGACCTTGTCGGCCCGCCGGTGCGCCACGCGTTGAGGCGTTTGCTGCCCGATGGTCGTGCCCGCGAGCGACTTCAGCCCGTCGATCTCGGTCGAATTGAGCGTCCGGCGGCAGAGCACGATTGCCCGGTAGCTCTTGTCGGCGCGGAACGTATCCACCTTCCTGACGAGCGCCCTGCCTGCAATCTGCAATTCGCGAACGGCAACGCTCTCCTGCGAGGAATTGATCCGGTGCTCGAGCGCCGGGAGGTCGGCGGTGCGGCGGCGCGGGCGGACCAGCTCAATGGCAAAGGGCCTGCCCCGCCCCAGCATCCGCACGTCGATGTCCTGCCGGCCCGTCGCGTGAAACTTCGTGTCTTCCCCCCGAAAAACGTCGAGCAGCGGGGCGGCGATCACTTCCTCGACCGAGTTGGGGAACATCTTGCCGAGCCCGCCGCACGCGCCGCAGGGATGCCCGAATTTCATGCCCTTGCCGCGGCAGCGCACGCACAGCCACCGGGCCTGCGGCAGATCCCGCGAAAACTTCAGGTACCGGCCGTACACGAACAACGGCGTCGGGACCACCTCCACCCAACGCCCGGGGTAGCTGACCAGGAAGACGATGTCGGCGTTCTCGTGGGTCGGATCGCGGGGTCCGAGCCGGTCGGGGGGCAACTGCTCGGCCGCCGCCATCGCCACCCGAATGTTCAGGTCGCGGCGGACCGCCCGCGATTCATCATCTGCGAGCTCGATCGTCAGCCGCGTGCCAATCGTGAACGAGTGGAACTCCCATGCATCCGCCAGGCGCACGATCCGCTCCACGTACTCCCGCACGTCGTCATCAGTGGCAAATGGCGGATGGCTCATGGGAAAATGAGGAATGAGGAATGATGAAGAAAGCCACAAAGTTACGGAAACACGAAGTACATAGCGCGGCCAAGGCCGCAACCAAAGATGGCATTGGGCTTGGGGCTTGCGGCTTGGGGCTTGCGGCCGCAGAAGGCGGCGTGCCACAAGTCCACTTGGTCCACTGAGTCCACTTGGTCCACTTGGTCCACTGTGCCCGGGAATCTTGCGCAAAAAACACAGGAT
>DATKYA010000044.1:0-6179 GCA_035528775.1 Planctomycetota bacterium
CCAGCCCGGCCGCGATGCCGATGATGATCGCCCGCTCGACCTCGTCGGCGGCGTTGCGTGCCGCTTTCAGCGTCGCGAGGAACAGCCCCGCGAGCAGACCGGCATACAATAGGATTCCGCCGATCCCCAGCTCAGCCATGACCTCGAGCGGGTAGCAGTGCGGGTGCAGCGTGGAAGCCGCGGCCGCCGGCTGCATGTAGTACTCCATCGGCTGGAACGCCCGCACGGCCGCCGCGTATCCGCCGATGCCCTGCCCCAGCACCGGCGACGATCCGATCATGTTCGCCGCGCCTTGCCACAGATAGCGGCGAATGCCCAGCGCGGACGTCAGCAGCTCGGGCCTCGCCGTCAGCACCACGAGCACCGCAAGCACCAGCACGCCCGCGATCACCAGCAGGTATCGCCGCGAGCTCGGATACAACGCAACCACCATCACGAACAGCCCCGCGATCACGCCCGCCACCGCCCCGTTGGCCAGCTTCAGCGCGAAATCATACACCCACCGCCATCCGCCCAGCGATTCCGGCATCTCGCCGCGGCTGGCGGTCATCAGCAGCGCATACGCCATCACGATCAGCGCCGCCACCAGACCCCAGTACTTCTTGGCCGAGATCCGCTCGCTCGGGCCCACCAGATACGCCACCGCCGCCACGATCGGCAGCACGAGGAATCCGCCGGCAAGGTTGCGATTGCCGAAGTAGTTGGGATGCCCGTGGCTGAGGTAATACAGCATCGCCAGCGCCGACACCACCGCCGCCACAAACAGCCACCGTGCGAACAGCTTGCGCGTGCCCGCCGACGACAGCAGGAACGACAGCCCGATGAACCCCAGGAAGAACGACGCCTCCCGCATCAGCGCCGCCGGCGCCGCCCACCGATGATGATGCCACGCCACCGACAGCACCATCCACCCCAGCAATGCCGCTGCCGGTCCGATCAGCGTGACCCGGCCGCGCAGCCATTCGCCCGGCACCACGAACGCCGCCATCGCCATCAGGCAGATGACCGTCGCCACTTGGAACACCGACAGCTTCAGATAGGTGAACTCGAACGTCACGCCTTGCAGGTAAATCAGCGGCGTGATTGCCAGCAGCACCAGCACGGCGATTTCGGGAAAACCGTATCGCGGGCGGTCGCGGGCGGATCGGGCTTCGATTGTGTTCACGGATGCATGCCCTCGTCAGTTCTGTGGTGAAACATCGTACGGCTTTCTGAACGCTCGGCCGTTCGCTGTTCTCCGGAATGCGTGCGAACCGATGTAGAGACGTGCCGGTGGCACGTCTTAGACGCCCGACCGTCTTCGGTCGGCACCCACACGGGGCGTCTCTACTTGACCAAGCCGATCTTTTCGACGGGAATCGGCTGGAATCCGATCTTCCAGGCGGGCGATTCGGGTCGCAATGCATAGTTGTCGTGCGACGGGTCCAGGAATCGCGGATCCACGCCCGCCTGGTTGACGCGGGCACGGTGCTGCGATTGCCTGCTCGCGGCATCGAGGTTCTTTGCATCAATGCTGACAATGTTCTGCCCGAGCTTCAGGTAGTGCTCCACCTTGTGCCAGGTTGCTTCGATCCAGGTACCGCCGAAGCAGATGTTGCGGGCGACCACGTTGTTTTCGGGTGGAATGCCGTCGTCTTTCGCGTAATACGCGTCGAGCTGCAGCAGCTCGGGGTAACGCTCGCTGTAGGGCGGCTGATGGTAGTTGACGTCGTCCAGCCGCTGTTTCATCGTGTTGTAGACCATGTTGTGCCACACGGGCGACTTGTCGAGCCCACGGCCGTCGAACCAGATCGCGGGCTTGCAGTCGACGAAGACGTTGTTCTCCACGCGGATGTCGCGCCCGCCGCCGATCATCACGGCCCGCGTGACGCGCACGAACAGGTTGCCGACCACCGTCTGCCCGCTCACGCAGTCGTCGAGATACACCGCCATCGATCCCATGCCGAAGCCGCCGGTATCGTGGATGTAGTTGTGGCGGATGATATTGCCGCGCGCCGTATAGTCGCGGCCAGTGTAGATCGCACCGCAGTCGCCGGTCTCGAGCGTCACGTGGTGGATTTCGTTGAACTCGATCAGGAATTCGTTGCCCCAGTAGATGATGCCGGAGTGCGGGGCGTCGTGGATCAGGTTGTGCGTGATCTTCGTGCCCACGCCTCTCGCCTGCACGGCCGGCCGGTAGCAGCGCGACCACCGGGCGAAATGGTGGATGTGGTTGTTGTGCACTACGTGGCCGGAGGGCGCCAGCGTCTTGCGGTCGCCCCCCGTCACTTCGATGCCGGAGTCGCCGGTCTCGGAGATCTCGCAGCCGGAAACGGCATGGCCGGTGCCGCCTGCGATCTCGATGCCGTGCATGCCGATGCCGGTGAGCGTGCAGCCGCTGATCGAGCAGTTGGCCCCGCCGCTCACCCTGATTCCGGTGCCCCGCGTCGCCTGCACGGTGAAGCCTTGCAGCGAGACGAATGATGTGTTCCGCATCTCGACCGCCGGCGTTTCGAGAACCGAAGCCAGCACTTCGTGCCCCTCAACCGGCTCCGGCGGCCAGAAATACAATATGCCCGCCTTCGCGTCCACGTAATACTCGCCGGGCTGATCCAGCTCTTCCAGCACGTTCAGGAAGTAGAATCGCTGACCCGTGCGGAAGCCGTACTGTCCGAACGGCGGCTTCGTCTTCAGCAGGCGGCGGTCGAGATCGACGGAATCGACTTCCTCGTACGTGTTGGCCCAGTCGAACGACCAGTAGCCGTGCACCCACACGCTTTCGATCGACTTCCAGCGGCGCGGGCGATCGCCTTCGTAGAAGAATCCGCCCTCGAGCTTGCCCTGGTCGCCGCCGAAGTCGTCCTTGGCCGCGGCGTCCTTTGGGAATCCGGCGATCTTCACGAAGCCGTCGTTGGGCCATCGGGCGACGGTCATCGGCTTGCCGTCGAAGAACAGCTCCAGGTGCGCGGGCACTGCCTGGCGGCCGAACCCGCGCGAACGCAGCCGCCCCAGGTCGAGAATACCGATATCCGCCAGTTTCACCTGCAACGCGTTCCCTCGGGCACTGGGCGCAAGCCGCCGCATCGTGGGAGGATAGGTGGCTCCCGTCAGGCCGCGCACCACGCGGCCGCCCAGGAGCCGGACGGCTCCTCCCGCCGCAGCGCGGTAGATGATCGGTGATTCCGGCGTACCGGAGTCTTCCTCCGTGAGGCTGAACGATTCCTTCAGGATGTAGTCGCCGGGCAGAACGGTAATCGTGACGCCGCCCGCAGGCAGGCCCGCGGAGCGCTTGATCTCACGGATGGCATCGCGCGCTCGCGCGAGTGTGGCGAACGGGCCGGTTGTTCCGTTGATCGCCTTCGGCACCCGCCCCGACCAACCATCATTTCCTCTCACGCTGACGAAAAATTCAGGCATGTCGTTTCCCCCGCCGTGTGCAGGCACCGCTGGCAGTACCAGGCAGACCGCAAGAAACACACAGACTATGACATCGCAGTTTCGCATTTCCGATGGCCCACATGGGAACACGGTTTCATGGGCTGGCACAAATGTTTGGCATTCCGAAGAGGGCAGGCGCGGGGACCCGCCCCTACCGGAATTTCGACACACATCCTGCCGGCAAAACCAACTGCCGCCGGCCCGTCCTCTTCCTTCGATGTTCAGTGTCCGACGTTCAATGTTCGATGTTCGTCTTCCTCTTCCTCACCCCACCTCCCCACCTCCCCACCTCCCCACCTCCACCCCATCTCACGCCAACGCCTGCTTCCGCACCTTCACCGCGTGGCCCTTGATCGCCGACTCGTACAGCGCATCCAGGATTTCCATCACCCGAACGCCGTGCTCGGCCGTCGCCAGCGGCTCCTTGTTGTCGATGATGCAATCCACGAAATGCTGCTGCGCGCTCGCGTACTTCGGCTGGTAGCCCTTGGGGCTGACGACTTCAACGCAGCCGTAGCGGCTCACGAACACCTTCGCTTCCATCACGTAGCTCTCGCCCACGTTTCCCTGGTACAGCGAGCCCTTGCTGCCGAGGACGGTGGTGGACATTTCTTCGCTCCGCTCGGTGTTGGTGGCCCAGCTCGCTTCGAGTGCGAGCACCGCGCCGTTGTCGAGGCGCACGAAGCCGGCGGCGAAGTCCTCGATATCGGTCGTCTTGCCCGCGGCGCAGGCGAGGTCTTGCGCCAGCTTGTCGTGCGTGAAGCCGCTCACGCTCACCGCGTTGTGGTTGCCCATCAGCCACAGGGCAAGATCCAGCCGGTGCACGCCGAGGTCGATCAGCGGGCCGCCGCCGGAAAACTTCCTCGTGGTAAACCATCCGCCCAGCCCGGGCATGCCCCGCCGCCGGTTCCACACCGACCGCGCGTAGTAGACGTCGCCCAGGATGCCGGAATCCGCGTACTCCTTCAGAATTTGCGCCTCGGGCGAGAACCGGCTGTTGAAGTGCATCATGAACTTCATCCCGGATTCCTTGGCGGCGAGTGCCATCTTGCGCCCTTCGCGGGCATTCATCGCCATCGGCTTCTCGCACATTACGTGCTTGCCCGCCTGCGACGCCATGACCGAGATCGGGTAGTGCAGGTAATTCGGCAGCGCCACGCTCACCACGTCCAGTTCCTTCATCTCGAGCATCTTCTCGACGCTGGTGAACGTGTGCGGGATGCCGTAGTCGGCTTTCACCTTCGCCAGCCGCTCCTCGTTCACGTCGCAGATCGCCAGCACGTTTGCCCGGGTGTTCGTGTAGTTGCGAAGATGATGAACGCCCATCCCCAGGCCAATAATCCCCGCATTGATTTCCTTTTTCATCGGATTTCCTATCCCTGAACCATTCCGGCGTCAGTAATGGACTTCAATCAGGCACAAGCCCCGTGCCGGAGCCGTGGGGCCGGCCTGAGATCGATCGCATGATTGCAGGATCCGCTGCACGTCGCCAGGCTCGAGCCTTCCGAGGCCCGCCTGCACAAGCGTGCCGACGATGGCTCGCACCATGTTGTAGAGGAAGCCGTTCGCCGATACCGTAAACTCCACCAGGCTGTCGTGCGACGCGATATCGAGCTGGGTGATGGTGCGCACGCTGGACATTTCCTCGGCCTCGGCCGACTTGCTCTGGAAAGCCTGGAAATCGTGCTCGCCGGCCAGGTGCCGCGCCGCGAGGGCCATCCTGTCAACGTCGAGCTTCGCCCGTACGTGCCACGCGCGGTCGCGCAGCAGCGGGCTGCGGGCTTCCCGATTGAGGATGGTGTAGCGGTAGGTCTTGCCCCGGGCGCTGTAGCGGGCGTGGAATGCCTCGGGCACGTCGGCGGCGTTCACCACCGCGATGTCGCGCGGCAGGTGCGCGTTGATCGCGTGCACAAGGTTTCCGGCGGGGATGGCGGAGCCCGTCTGGAAGTTCGCCACCTGCCCGACGGCATGCACTCCCGAATCCGTGCGCCCCGAGCCGGTCACCCGCACCGGATGCTGCACCACCTTGGGAATCTGCTGTTCCAGGATGAGCTGGATGGTGGGCGAATCGCCCTGCACCTGCCAGCCCTGGTAGTTGGTGCCGTCGTACTCGATGGTGAGCTTCACGTTTCTCACTTGCTGTCACCCGCTGGTGCGTCTGGCCCCGGCCCGATGAATGCAGACACCGACACGGGCCGCCCCATCGAGCACCGGAGCGTGCGTTGCTGCTCCCCCGCCTTGATCTTCAGGGGCGACCACGTCGTGCCGTTGTTGTCGAATATGACCACCAACGAGGCGTCCTTGGGGATATCCCGATCGCTGCTCACGTGAGCGGCCACCTCCCATTCGGTGCCGCGCGGCTCGGCGTTCCAGCTCACCGTGGGCTGGATGAACGACTCCTTCAGGAACACGTGCCGCAGGAAAGCCGCCAGCACGCGGGCATATTCCGCGCGCTTGTGGAAGATCGGATCGGGGAAATGCCCGAGGCCGTAGATCGTCCACATCCACTTCGGCTCGTCGGCGGCCTCGAACAGCTTGCCGGCCCCCGAGATGGGCGTGGTTGCGTCCTGGTTGCCGTGGATCATCAGCAACGGCCTGCCGGCCAGCGTGCGGACGTCCGCCTCGGGCCGGATCTTCGGCATCGTCTGCGAGATGATGAACGCGATCGGCCAGCCCAGCGTGCCCATGTGGTAGTAGACTTCATCCTTGGGAAGAAAGGCGCCTTCGAGGATGACGGCCTTCGCGTGGGGCCGCTGGGCCGC
>DATKYA010000045.1:0-3639 GCA_035528775.1 Planctomycetota bacterium
GCTCAGCTTGCTCTCGAACAGCGTCACTGAATCCACGCGCGATCTGCCGAGGTCGGCGGCGTCCTCGGCGTTGAGCAGCTCGATGAGCTTCCATATATTCTTTGCGCTGCGAATCCGTCCCAGCGTAAGGTGTGCGGTGAATGCCCGGCCGTCCCGTTCTATGCCCAGCGGCGCCAGACCCGCATCGATCCCGGCATGCAGCCGCTGGAAGTTGCCCGAGGCGTCTTCCGCGCCGATCCACAGCACGCGGGGCCGGCCCTTGGGGAAACAGCCCACGGCCCCGATCGCCAGTTCGAACGGCTGCACTGATTCCGCCGCACGAGCGATCGCAGTCTTGATCTCATCGGCTTTGCCCGCATCTGCTTCCCCGATGAACTTGATCGTCAGGTGGCTGTTCTCCGGCTCCACCCATTTGACGTCCGCATCGGCCTTTCGCAGCCGGCCGCGAATCGCCTCCAGCTTTTCTACGATCGCCGGATCAATCTCGATTGCTATGAATAGTCGCATGCGTCCCTTTTCCCGTTGGCGAGCTTGCGGACGATAATCTCTCCTCTTCCTTCGTGTCCCTTCGTGCCTTCGTGCCTTTGTGTCGAAAACGCACCCTGGGAATTCAGAACCGCATCATCTCGCTGAACCCGCCGGTTCGGTTGTCGATGTCCTCAAGCTGGATGCATAGGAATTTCGAAAGGCTGAAACCCTCGACATTGAATGACGCGACGATGGTACCGCACACCAACGCCCGCGTCAATATCATGGGATCGATCCTGCCTGCCCGAGCCAGGTAACCCATCATACCGCCGGCGAAGCTGTCGCCCGCGCCCGTCGGGTCCACTACCGTCTCCAGCGGGAATGCGGGCAGGCAGAAGATGTCGTTCTTGCTCAGGAGCATCGAGCCGTGCTCACCTTTCTTGATGACCACGAACTTCGGCCCCATCGCGAGGATCATGCGGCCGGCCCGGACGAGGTTATGCGTGTCGGTGAGTTGAACGGCCTCGGCGTCGTTTATCACGATGCCGTCGACCATCCCGAGCAGTTCGACAAGTCGGTCCCGCTCGTTCGCAATATAGAAATTCATCGTGTCGCAGACGACCAGATCGGGCTTTTCCATCTGCGCGAGCACCTGCATCTGGAGTTTGGGGCTGCAGTTCGCGAGGAAGACGTACTTGGAGTCCCGGAATTTCTCGGGCACTTTCGGCTCGAAGCATCCGAAACAGTTGAGCTGCACGTCGAGCGTTTCGGCGGAGTTCATCGCGCCCTGGTAGCACCCGCGCCAGCGGAACGTCTTGCCGGGCACCACCTCGAGGCCCGCAAGATCGATGTTGCGAGCCTGCAGCAGAGCGCGGTGGTCGTTCGGGAAGTCTTCCCCCACCACGCCCACCAGCCGCACGTGCGTGAAGAAGCTGGCCGCGTACGAAAAATAGGTCGCCGACCCGCCCAGCACGTCGTCCATGGTTCCGGAGGGAGTCTGTACCGAGTCGAGCGCAATCGAACCGACCGCGAGTAAGGACATCCGGCACCTCTGCTTCCTGCGGACCTCACTTACATAATGAATAGAAGGCATGATAGCAATTCAGGTGAATGGAGTCAAGACATTTTGACCGGCCGTCCCGGCGAACGAAGCAGGCATGCTCCCGTTCATGTTTGGCAGCCGGGCGGGCCGGATGCAAGGATTATGCCCATAGGCACTTGCATTCCATCGGATGCCGCGGTAGAATCTCCAGTGGCAGCCGCCGAGCCGGCCCCGCCCGGTGTCAGAACCCCCAACCGGAGCACTCATCGAATGAACCCGCGCGAACTCATCACGGCACTATGGTCGGGCCAGCCGGTGGCCCGCCTCCCGATGAACGGCATCTGGCCGTGGGGCGAGACGATGGAACGCTGGCGCCGCGAAGGCCTGCCCGAAGGCGAGCATCCAGCCAGCTACCTGAATATCCTCAGCGACCGCGCCTGCGGCCTGCCCCTCAATCTCAACATGGTGCCCCCGTTTCCCATCCGTGTGCTCCAGATGGGATCCGACTACGTGACCCTGGTGGACGAGTTCGGCGTGACCAAGAAGGTGCTGCGCTCCGACTACGACCGCAGCGGCGGCTGCAAGGGCGCCGCCGGAGCCATGAGCAGCATGAGCCACTGGCTCGACTTCCCCGTGAAGGACCTCCGCTCGTGGAAGGCCATTCACGAGCAGCGTTTCCAGCCAACACTCGCCGGTCGCCTCCCCGACGACTGGCAGCAGATCCGCCGGGCGATGTACATCGAGGAGTCGAAAACGCACTGGACATCCTTCTTCTGCTTCCCCCTGTGCGGCCTCTTCGGCCCCATGCGCGAGATGATGGGCGTCGAAGGGCTCGTCTACGCCATGGCCGACGATCCCGGGCTGGTCCACACTATCGTCGACGACCTCGTGACCTTCTGGCTCGAAACGTTTTTGCACCTGCTCGACGGCGAGGTGCGGCTTGACCAGGCGATGTTTTTCGAAGACATGTGCGCCACCAAGGCCCCGATGATCAGCCCGGCTGGATTCCGCGAGTTCATGGCTCCCGGCTACCGCAAGTTCATCGGCGGCATGCGCGAGATGGGCGTGAAGGAGTTCTGGGTCGATACCGACGGCAACGCGTGGCTGCTGATCCCGGATCTGATCGCGTGCGGCGTCACGGGCATCAGCCCGTGCGAAGCGCAGGCGGGTATGGACGTCGCCCGGCTGCGCGAGGCCTTCCCTACGTTGAACCTCGCGGGCGGCATCGCCAAACGCGCGCTCGTCGAAGGCCCCGCCGCAATCGATGCCGAGCTCCGGCACTGCTTCACCGTGGCCTGGCAGAAGGGACGTTACGCGCCGTCGCTCGATCACGGCGCACCGCCGGATATCCCGTGGCAGAATGCCGTGTACTATGCGGAGGGGGTGAAGGGGTGGAGTAAGCGAGCACCATCACTATGATGGAGCTTATTTGCGGCTCAGGAAGTAGGTCAGAAGCATTAGCGCCGATCCGACTACAAGAGCGATGAAAGCGACTGCCTCGCCTCCGAGTGTGGTCCCCTGAAGATATGTCACCCCTCCGTAGAGCATGGAAACGCCCCCGAGAACTACTCCTACGACACGAAGGAACTTCCGGTCAAACAGCGTCTCAACTTTGTCCAGTACGTTCTTCGGTGTGTCGTCGATCTTCGAAGCCAGAAGCCGCGTCTCAACCTCGATCTTGTCGGACAGTGCCGCTGTCTTCTTGTTGAATTCGTCCTTCATCAAGCGTACGTCGGAAGATACGACTTCAAATTTCCCATGCAGGTCAATCAACTCAGTGGCAATGTGATCGAAAGGATATCCTGCTTCCTTCAACTGTTTTTTGGGGTCAAGCTTTTCAATCGAAGAGCAGATGATCTTTGATTTCGGGATGTCTACCGGGATGCGCCTCGTGGACCGCATTATGCCTTCAGTATTATAGATTAGATCGATCGTATTTTCAACTGGAAAAGCTGTATGGTATGGCAAACTCAAGCTGCATGCCCGCGGGGTGTGTAATTTTCCTGTTGCGCGCATGTAGGGGCGGACTTCCGGCGGCTCGGGGAACCGATGCGGGATGCAGCACCATGACGCAACCCGAGCCGCCGGAATCGTCCGCCCTATTTCTGGTTGCGTAGGGCGGGCGATTC
>DATKYA010000046.1:0-3990 GCA_035528775.1 Planctomycetota bacterium
GCCGGGGTGGGCCGGGTGTTTGTGTGCACACCGGCCGGGCGCGATGGCTCGATGAACCCCGCGCTGCTGACGGCGGCGCACGCGAGCGGGGTGTCTGAAATCTACCGCGTGGGCGGAGTGCAGGCGATCGCCGCGATGGCATTCGGCACCGATACGATCCCGCGGGCCGACAAGATCGTCGGCCCCGGCAACTACCTCGTGATGCTGGCGAAGAAGGAGGTGTTCGGCTACGCCGACATCGATCTGTTCGCGGGGCCGAGCGAGATTCTCGTGCTGGCGGACGATTCGGCGGACGCCGCGTTCGTGGCGGCCGACCTGCTGTCGCAGGCGGAGCACGGCTCGCGGGCCAGCGCGGTGCTGGTGACGACGTCGCGCAAGCTGGCGCGGAAGGTCGAGCGCGAAGTGGCACGCCAAGTGGCGTCGCTCCCCAACCGCGCCGTTGCCGAGGAATCGATGGACCTCTACGGCGCCGCGATCGTGTGCCGCTCGGCCGACGAATGCATCGACGTTGCCAACCGCATCGCCCCGGAGCACCTGGAAATCCTGTTCGCCGAGCCGGAGCGATACGTCGACCGTATCCGCAACGCCGGCGCGATTTTTGTCGGCCCGCACACGCCGGAGGCGGTGGGCGATTACCTCGCAGGCTCCTCGCATATCCTGCCCACGGCCGGCACTGCGCGGTTCTTCTCGGGGCTTTCGGCCAACAGCTTCTTGAAACGCATCAGCGTGGTGCGCTATACTGAAGGCGCGCTGAAAGAAGATACGCCCGCCATCGCCGCAATCGCTCGGGCCGAAGGCTTCGAGGCGCACGCACGGTCGGCGGAGATAAGAAAGAAATAGTAGACAGGGATGGACAGGATGGGTAGCATAAGAGGGCGAATGATGATGGGATGATGAGATGAAGGGATGATGGGCGGCAGGACAAGAAGCTGATTCGCCTCCCTTCATCTCTTCATCCCTTCATCGCATCATCCTATCCATCCTGTTCATCCGTGTTGATTCATCTTTATGAACTACTTCCGGAAAAACATCCAGTCGATGGAACCCTACCTCCCCGGCGAGCAGCCGCAGGACGGCGGGTTCATCAAGCTGAACACGAACGAGAATCCGTATCCGCCGTGCCCGGCTGTGCTGCGGGCGATGAAGGCGGCGGTGAACGGCTCGATGAGGCTGTATCCCGATCCGGTTGCCACGCGAGTGCGCGTGAAGGCGACGGAAGTGTTCGGCGTGGCGCCCGAGATGGTGCTCGTGGGCAACGGCTCCGACGACATCCTGTCGATCATGATGCGCAGCTTCGTGGGCGAGGGCGATGCCGTGGTCTACCTGTATCCGTCCTACGGGCTATACCAGGTGCTCACGGAGATCCAGGCTGGCCGGGCACGCGCCGTGCAATATACCGACGACTTCCGCCTGCCGCCGGAAATCCGCCAGGCCGACGCGAAGCTGACGTTCATCTGCTCGCCGAACAACCCCACCGGCACCGTCATCTCGCCGGATGAAGTGGCGGAGCTTGCAGCGCAATCGCCGGGCATCGTGTGCGTGGATGAAGCCTACGCCGATTTTTCCGACACCACCTGCCTCGAGCTGGTGCACCGGTTCGACAACGTGATCGTGATCCGCAGCTTCTCGAAGTCGTACTCGCTGGCCGGGCTGCGCATCGGCCTGGGGATCGCGCAGAAGTCGCTGATCGACGGCATGCTGAAGGTGAAGGACTCCTACAACGTCGAGCGGCTGGGGATCGTGGGCGCGGAGGCGGCGCTGGCGAACATCGACAAGATGAAAGCCAACGTGCGCAAGATCGTGCGGGGCCGCCGCCGGCTCACGAAGCAGCTCGAGGCGCTCGGATTCAGCGTGCTGCCGTCACAGGCGAATTTCATCTTCGCACGGCCCCCGATGCCCGCCGGCGAGCTGTACGAAAAATTGAAGGCTCGACGCATTCTCGTCCGATACTGGAACCGCCCTCGCATCTCCGACGGCATCCGCATCAGCATCGGCACCCCGGATGAACTGGACGCGCTGGTCGGGGCCGTCGGCGAGATCCTGGGGAAACGATGAACGATGAACGATGAAGAAGAAACATCGAACACTGAACATCGAACATCCAACATCGAAGGGGAAAGACGGCCGGCGGGAGTTGGGCGGGCGGGCTTCTGAATTCTGACTGTCGAATTCCTCTCCGCCGCACACGCGGCCTGGCGGCACACATATCCAAGGAGCGAATCCCATGACCTTGCGGGTGAGTGAAGTGAAACGCGAGACGGCCGAGACGGTCGTCGACGTGAACGTCCATCTCGACGGCGAAGGCCTGGCGAAGATCGACACCGGCGTGGGGTTCTTCGACCACATGCTGTCGATCCTTGCCAAGCATTCGCTGATGGATCTCTCGATCACGGCGAAGGGCGATACGCAGGTGGACGACCACCACACGGTGGAGGACGTGGGCATGTGCCTGGGCAAGGCGATCAACCAGGCACTGGGCGACAAGATGGGCATTCACCGCTTCGGCCATAGCCAGGCGCCGATGGACGAGGCGCTCGCCGACGCGGCGATCGACATCAGCGGCCGCGGCTTCCTCGTCTACAATGTGAAATTCCCCACCGACCGCATCGGGACCTACGACGTGCAACTGACGGAGGAATTCCTGCGAGCGTTCTGCCAGCACGCAGCGGTCACGCTGCATGTGAACGTGCCCTACGGCAACAACGCCCACCACATCTCGGAAGCAATCTTCAAGGGCATGGCGCGGGCGCTGTTCCACGCCATTCTCATCAGCCCGCGGCAGATGGGAGTGCCGTCGACGAAAGGCGTGATCTGAGGGAAGGGAGGGAGGCGGCAGGCGGCAGGCTACAGGCTGCAGGAGAAGAGGGGCATCCGGCAGGAACATCGAACGCCGAACGTTGAACGTCGAAGGCCGGAAGATCCAACATCCAATCGTATAGCAGTCAACGCTCAACACACAACGGACAACGTTCAACGAAGGAAATGCTCTTTCGTTGATTGTTGTCCGTTGATTGTTGGGCGCTGACGGTTTCCCTCCGACGCCGCTGGGATTCACTTGACATGGACCCAGACAGCGATATAATGTTATGGAAAGGGATGATACGACATCCTGACATTGCTATTTCCTGAACATGCGCCGTGCGGGACACTGGGCTTTGGATTAGCTCGGATAGAAGACACTCTCGGAGGAACAGGCATGGCACAGGCGTCCAGTTCTCTTGTTGCGTGCGTTTGCCTGGGTGCGACAATCCTGGCTGGCGGGTGGTGCGCGGTCGCGGCTCCATCGGAAGATGCAGCGGCACGAAACGCAGCCCTCGCTGTAATCCGCGATTACGGCGGATTTGTCAAGCTTGACGAGGATGGTAAGGTCTTCCAGGTCAACCTGGTCTATGACGAGAATGAACTCGTCGGCGACCGCAAGGAGTGCCCGGGCACATCCGACGACATACTCGCGTACTTGCCGAGCCTTCCCGAAATCAAGGAACTCGTGATCCACAAGTCGCAGGCGACCGACAAGGCGTTGAGCTACGTCGGCAAGTTGGAGAATCTGGAAACACTGATGATGTGGGATGCCGAGGTCAGCGACGACGGCATCGCCCACCTTGCCCGTCTGCGCAACCTGCGGAGTATCTTCACCGGGGGAGCACCGCTCACCGACCGGTCGCTGACGGTCATCTCGCAGTTCAAGCAACTCCGCGACGCCAGTCTCTCGGGGAACAAGTTCACCGACGCCGGCCTTGCCAACCTCAAGGACCTGACTCAGCTCGAAATCCTGTGGCTCGGCTCGCCGGACAACAATATCACCGACGCCGGCCTTGTGCATCTCGGCAGCCTCACTAATCTGAAGGTACTCGAGCTGCAACGCATCAATGTTTCGGAAGACGGCCTGAGCAAGCTGCAGAACCTCAAGAACCTGAAGAGGATCGTCCTTTATCCCGAACTCACTCCCGAAATGATCGACCGGCTTTCGGACGCCTTCCCGTTGCTGAA
>DATKYA010000047.1:0-3772 GCA_035528775.1 Planctomycetota bacterium
GGTCCGTGCACATCTCGAGGTAGGGCGTGGTTCCGGCCTTGTCGCCGGTGATCTCGACACCGTCAATGGGCGTCGACTTGACCGTGAGCACGTGGTGGCCTATCTCATACATTGCGAGGGCCGTGTGGCCCTGGTCCATGAGCAGGGAGAGGTCCTGCCGGCCGCGCGGCTGCGAGACGTTGTCCAGCAGCCAACGGACGAAAACATAGTCGCGGCCTTCCGCCCGGACGCTCTGCGGTGCAGTAAGTGTGACTGCTGTCTGGTCGTCGCAGACTTCCGCGTAGAGTGTTTCCCCGGGCAGGCTGCCGGCGATGCTCACCCCCGTGAAGGGTGCCGAGAGAACCGTGAGCGTCCACTGGCGTACGCTGTAGAGGACTTCCGCGGACACGCTATCCTTCATGATCACGTTGACGCTCGCCTGGCCGTCGGGCTGGTTTACGCCGTCGACGACCCACCGCACCAGGTCATAGCGAACGCCGCCGACACTGTGCAGGAGAGGCGCATTCAGCGTGACAGCCTCGCCCTGTTCGCACACGATGGAGTAGTCGGTGGTGCCGGGCCTGTCGCCGGTTATCGGCACATCGGCGAAAGGTGCGGATTTGACGGACAGGCGGAAATCGGCGAGCTTCGCGAGATAGGCGGCGTTGTACATCCCCATTGGATCAACCGGCCGTCCCGGCGGAAAGTCTGACGAATTGGTGTAGCCGACGAGATAGACGCCGCGATCCCTGGCAACGGCGATATCATCCAGATCCACCATCTGGTCGCCATCGATGAAGGTGCCCCACTCGATGTTGCCGCTGGCGGAGAGGCGTGCGACGTAGGCCGCACTCATACCGTCGACCGTCGTGTCGAATCCGCCGGGTGTCGGGTAGCTCGCCATTGAGTCTGCAGTGCAGGCGAAGTAGATGGTGCCGTCGGGCGCGGGTGCCACAGTCGCTACTTTACCCGGGAGACCCGAAGACACCACGGCCTTGGCCCATTCCAACAGCCTCGCTGACGATACCTTCGCCGTAAAGAGGCGCTCCGTCATATTGTCGCCCATTGGGGCGAAATCAGTGGACATCGAACTGCCGGCAATGATGAGGTTGCCGGCGCCGTCTGCCTTGAGATCGGCAAAGGTTTCGCCACCGTCACCGCCGATGAACGTGCCCCAGTCGACCGTGCCGGCGTCATTCAGGTGCATCAGGAACACATCGGTCATGCCGTCGAGGGTCGTGTCGAAACCGCCCGGTACGGTGAAAGGGTAAGCCGAATCCGCCCGGCCGGCGATGAAGATCCCTCCGCTTGGTGTGACGGCGATGGCAGACATCGGGCCCATCATCATTATCGGTCCCATGGACGGAGCAACGCCCTTTGCCCAAACAAGCTGCCCGTCCGCCGACAGTCGCACCGCCACGATGCGCGATGTCATCGGGTCCTGACCGGACAGCGTTGCGAAGTCGTTCGAACTTGAGGTGCCGGTGACGAGAAGGCCGCCATCCGACAGAAGTGCGACGTCGTCAGCAGACTCATCCCCGCTTCCGCCGATAAACGTTGCCCACACGAGGTTGCCCGCCGGCGCCAACCTGGCTACGAAGAGATCCGATATCCCGCCGATCTCGGTATCGAGCCCTTCAGTGACCGGGAAATCGTTGGAAGACGTGTTGCCCACGACGTAGATGCTCCCTTCGGCATCAGTCACAACTGCCCGGGCGTGATCCGCGCCGAAGCCGCCAAGGTACATTCCCCATCGCATAACGCCGCCGCGAGAGAACTTCGCTACGAAGGCATCGTTCATGATGCCGCGGTAGGTCGTGTCGAACCCGGGTTCAGTTCCCATCATCAAGGAATCGCTCATAGTGCCCACCACGACTGCATTTCCGGCCGCGTCGATAGCGATGGCCTGATCGCTCATCATCGTGTCGACGCGTTCGGCCACGACCGTTGCCCATGCCAGGCCGGGATTCACCGGCGCTTCTCCGGCTGCAGCGGCAGAACAGACTACGACGAACAGACAAGTCGCCAGGTGTGGAAAACCCGTCTTCATTGTACGATCTCCTTTACTGCCTGAAATGCCTTGGGGGGGAAGGTGTGTCTGGTCGAGGGAGAGGATACCACAAAAAAACATCTCTGTCAAGCAGAAAGTTCATTCCCAGGAACAGGGAACGGGGGGGATCCGAATTCAGCCCACATCCTGTCGTGCCCTTCACGCCTCCTCTCGTACGTCGTCATCAGCTTCCCGCAACTCCGGCACTGCCTCCCTCTGATGATGATGCTCCCGTCCGGCCGGTGGCGCGTGCAGTAGACCGGAAGATGTCGGCAGCCGCGCCATTCGATCCGCCCGCTCGGCTAGCACGTGCTGCTCAACCAAGCCATTAGGCGTCCTCGTGGCGGATCGAAAAACGCGCAGTGGTCGGTGGGCCTACTCGATCCGATCGGGGGCGGAACCGGACGGGACCGAGGGGAACCGAGCGGGACAGTCACCGTTTTCCGGGTTCACTTCGCGTCCTTTCCTCTTGGCTGGCCGATGGGCAGGGTACGCAGCCGGCGGCCCAGGAGCGTCTTGAGCTTGCTGACGAAGTTGTCGCTGCCGAGCGGGTGGCGGTCCGCAGGCTTCCGAGCCGGGTGTTAGCACCGTCCTTCAGGGCCTTCAGGGCGGTGTGGTGGTTTGGTGCCGTTCTTCTGACCAGCCTCAGGATAAGATTGTGAGCGTTGTGCTCACCATTTTTCTTCATAAGGGGCTATCTCCTCTCCGGCACCGGGACGTACACGTCCATCTCGTTCCGCCAGAGGTACGCCTTCTTCTCGTCGTCGTAGTTCGCTCCGCCAACCACGTAGAGCCTGCCGCTGATTTCGCAGGCGCCCACCCATGCCTTGGCGAGCGGCAGGGGCGGGGCGATCGCCCACGAGTCTTTCTCGGTATCGTAAACTTCCACGGCGGCGGTGTACTTCCCGTTGCTCACGCCCGCCACGCAGTAGATCTTCGTGCCCATAGTGACAGACGCGAGGTCGCGGCGATTCGTGGGCATGGGCGCTCCCTCGGTCCATTCGCCAAGCTTCGTGTTGTAGATGTAGGTCTCGCTGCGCTCGCCGCCTTTGCCGTAGCCGCCGAAGACGTAGATCTTGTCCTGCACGACCGCCACGCCGGGCGCACAGCGACCCTCGGGCAGCGCCACGCCGAAGCTCCACTCGTTGATCCGCGGATTGAAAACCTCGACTCGGACTCCCTCCTTCTGCCCATTGCCGGCAATCGCGTAGAGCTTGCCGCCGCAAGCGACGGCCTTCAGGCCCGTGCGCGGGCCGCACAGCGGCGGGCCGAACGTCCACGTGCCCGCCGCAAAATCATAGATGTTCAGGCTCGCGCGGAACTCGTAGTGGCTGTCGTCGCCGGTCCGCTTCTTTTCTTCATCGGAGCGGACGCGCTTGCCGCCAACGCAATACAGCTTGCCCTCGATGACGGCCGCGCCGAACCACCCGCGTTCTTCCGGGATCGGGGCCGACGCTTCCCATTTCCCGGTCTTCGGGTCGAATACTTCAACCGTCCGCACGGTAGCCTCGCCGGCTCCGGAGATGGCGAAGATCTTCCCGCCCCAGACCACGGCCTCGAGGTCGTGCCGCGGCGTTGGCATCGGCGCCAGCGCCTGCCAGGCGCCTTCTTCTCGGGGAAGCTCGCCGGCCGTCGCCATCACTGCCGCCAACACCACGCAGATCATAATGAGATTCCGGTTCATTGGCCTTCTCCTGCGGAGCCGAATGAAGAATGAAGAATGCCGGCTTCCGGCATTGCACC
>DATKYA010000048.1:0-3917 GCA_035528775.1 Planctomycetota bacterium
TGCCAGGGCGGCGGGCGGAAGAACGACCTCGACGAGCTGGAAACGCTGGGGCGGGCGGTTCAGCGCGGCAGCCTGTGCGGGCTGGGGCAGACCGCCCCGAACCCGGTGCTGACGACGCTGAAGTATTTCCGCGAGGAATACCTGGCGCACGTCGAGGGCCGGTGCCCGGCAGGCCGGTGCGTGGTGCTGATAAAGTACGTGATCACCGACGATTGCATCGGTTGCACGCGCTGTGCCCAGCATTGCCCGGTGGCCGCCATCGAGCCGCGGCCCTACGAGAAACACGAGATCGACATCGAGAAATGCACCCGGTGCGACACCTGCCGGAAGGTGTGCCCGTCGAAGGCGATTGTGGTGCAGTGAAGCGCGTACCGCAAGGCTGAAGTTTTCCTATGCCGCGAATCGTGATCGACAACCGCCAGATCGAGGTGGAACCGGGCGCGACGATCCTCGACGCCGCCCGCCGGCTGGGGATCGCCATCCCCACGCTGTGCCATTTCGCAGGGCATCCGCCAGCGACATCGTGCATGGTGTGCGTGGTGCGGGTGAACGGCGAGGAACGGCTGGTGCCGGCGTGCGCGACGAAGGTTGCAGACGGCATGCTGGTGGAAAGCGAGACGGACGACGTCCGCGAGGCCCGCCGCGCCGCACTCGAATTGTTGCTAGGCGATCACCTCGGTGATTGCGAGGCGCCGTGCCGGTCGGCCTGCCCGGCTCACATGGACATCCCGCAGATGATCCGCCACATCGCGGCCGGAAACCTGCCGGATGCCATCAGGACGGTGAAGCAGTACATCGCGCTGCCGGCGGTACTGGGCAGAATCTGTCCGGCGCCGTGCGAGAAGGCGTGCCGTCGAGGCGCGGTTGACAAGCCGGTTTCCATCTGCCTGCTGAAGCGGTACGCGGCCGACACGGATTCGGAATCTGGCCGCCCGTACCTGCCAACGTGCTCGCGGCGGACGGGCAGGAAGGTAGCCATCATCGGCGCCGGCCCGGCGGGGCTCGCCGCTGCCTGGCACCTGCTGCAAGAAGGCCATTCGTGCACGATCTTCGATGACCGCAGCGAGCCGGGCGGCATGCTGCGCGGCATCGACGACGGTCGCCTGCCGGCCGCGGTGCTGGATGCCGCGATCGATGCGATCATGCGGCTCGGCGCGGATTACAGACGACGCAGCCGCGTGGGCCGGGAGACCACATTTCAGGAGCTTCGCGCGGCATTCGATGCCGTGCTGATCGCCGCGGGGCAGTTGCAGAAGCCGGATGCGGCGGCGTTCGGTGTGGAGTACGCGGAGAAGGGCCTACGGGTCGACCGGCACACGCTGCAGACGACCACGCTCGGCGTGTTCGCCGCGGGCAGCGCCGTTGTGCCGTCGCGTCTTGCGGTGCGGGCGGTTGCCGACGGCCGTGCGGCCGCCGTCGCGATCTCGCAATACCTGGCGGGCGCGGAGGTGACGGGCGAGCCGCGCACGTTTTCAGTTCACGCGGGCAAGCTCAGCCCGGAGGAGATGGCCAGGTTCGCTGCCGGGATGGCGAGGGAACTTCGCGTCCAACCGGCGGGAATTTCCGGCCATGCACGGCATGGTGGGCTACCGGGAGGGGGTGCCGCTGAAGTGGGCGAGGCCGCGGGATTCTCGCGCGACGAGGCGCTCCGCGAGGCCTCGCGCTGCCTGCATTGTGATTGCCGCAAGAAGGACGCCTGCACGCTGCGCGACCACGCATGCGAATACGACGCCCGGCCGGGCGCCCACAAGGGCGAGCGCCGGAGCTTCACCCATGACGCCAGCCATCCGGCTGTGATCTACGAGCCGGGCAAGTGCATCTCGTGCGGCATCTGCGTGCGGATCACGGCGGCGGCGAAGGAGCCGCTGGGATTGACATTCATCGGCCGAGGGTTCGGCGTGCGCGTGGCAGTGCCGTTCGGGCGGTCGCTGGCCGACGGGCTTCAGACGACGGCCCGCGAGTGCGTGGCCGCCTGCCCCACCGGTGCATTGGCTTTCAAGAACGGCGCGCGTGCGCCGTCATCTGGCAAGGATTGACGAAAGGGAATCGATGATGCGAAACGTGTCCTTGATGGTGCTGTTGTGCTGTGTCGTTCTGATCCCAATGGCGGCGGCCGAGACTGTCGGCTGGCGCGGCGACGGTTCCGGCCGCTTCCCCGACGCCGATCCGCCCACGGAATGGAGCAAGGATCAGAATATCGTCTGGAAGACCGAAATGCCCAACTGGAGCAACAGCTCGCCGATCGTCGTGGGCGGCAAGCTGTTTGTGGGCTGCGAGCCGTCCGACCTCATCTGCTGCGACGTGAACGACGGCAAGATCCTGTGGCGGAAAAGCCAGGATTACTTCGACACCCTCAGCCCCGAGGAACTGCCCCAGGCCCAGGAAACCAAGAAGAAAGCTGAGGAGCTGATCGCGAAGCTGAAGCCCATCGAAGGCCAGTTCAACAACTGCAACGGCATACTGGGGCGGCTGCCCGACAACCGCAAGAAGGTCGACGAGCTGCCCAAGCAGATCGCCGAGCAGGAGCAGCAGGTCAAGACGATTCAGGAATCGTTTGACAAGGAAAACGCCGCGCTGGCGAACACCCCCGGCAACGCCGAGCTGAAGAAGAAGGTGGAGGAGATCAAGAAGCAGATCGAGGAGGCGAAGAAGAAGCTGCAGAACACCCAGCGCGACCTCGAGCGGGTGAAGAAGGAACTGGAGGAGACCAAGGACGAGGCCGCCTACAAGGCGAAGGTGGACGACCTCAAGAAGCAGGTGGAGGACCTCCGCAACCAGATCAAGCCGCTGAACACACACATCCGGCCGGAGACGAACCCGACCAACGGCTATTCGTCGCCGACGCCCGTCAGCGACGGCAAGAACGTGTGGTGCTTGGCCACGCACGGTGTGATCGCGTGCTACGACCTCGACGGTAACCGGAAATGGATCACGATCCTGCCGAAGCACGGCGGCGGCTGGGGCCAGTGCAGCTCGCGGGTACTCTGCGGCGACAAATTGCTCGTCCACCTGACCGACCTGTGCGCCCTCAACAAGGACACGGGCGAGGTGATCTGGCGCACGTCCGGCACGCCGGCACGCTACGGCACGTGCGCGATCACGAAAATCAAGGACGTGGACATCGTGATCACGCCCAACGGCGATTCCGTGCGGCTGGCGGACGGCAAGCTGCTGGCCCGCACTCCCCCGAAGATGGACTACAACGACCCGATCATCGTGCACGGCGTGGCGTACTTCTTCCAGGACAAGGGCAAGGCGATCAAGCTGCCCGAGGAACCTGCCGACGAGATCAAGCCGGAAGAACTGTGGACGATGAAGGTGAAGAACGACCGCTATTACGGCTCGCCGCTGTATCACGATGGGATCATCTACGGCATCACGCAGCAGTCGGTGCTGAGCGCGCTTGACGCCAAGACCGGCGAGTTGATCTACGAGAAGACACTCGACCTGAAGGCGACGGTCTACCCGAGCCTGACGCTGGCCGGCAAGTACATCTACGCGAGCGGCGAGGGCGGCGTGACGGCCGTGTTCGAGCTCGGCCGCGAATTCAAGGAAGTGAAGCGGAACGAACTGGGCGAAGGCTTCCGCTGCTGCCCGCTGTTTGTGGGCAACAGGATGTACATCCGCGGGTTGAAGCACCTGTACTGCATCGGGCACTGAGGCATCAAGATGGGCACAACCGTCGTCATTTCGTGCACGAATTCCGACGATCCCCGGATGCGGATGAAGGAAGACGTGCTGGCGCTGCTGTTTTCGCGGCGGGCGAAGCTGCCGGTGCTACTGATGCCGCACATCTACCACGCGCCGGAGGAAGGCAGGTTCCGGCAGAAGCTGGCGGCGATCGACGGCCCCATCGTGCTGCTGTCGTGGCTGAATCCGCGCCCGGCGGAATGGGTGCTGCGGTGGTACGGGCTGGC
>DATKYA010000049.1:0-8766 GCA_035528775.1 Planctomycetota bacterium
CGTGGGCGGAGCCGAAACCGGAACCACGAGCTGGCTCCCCGCCTACGCGCCCGGCAAGTACGCCACCATCCAGTGCGACTTCAACGCCCTCCTCGGCCCCGACATGTACAAGGAGTTCTTCCTCCCCGAGCTCGAAGCCGAAGCCAACTACCTCGATCACTGCGTCTACCACCTCGATGGCCCCTCGACGATATGCCACCTCGACAACCTCTTGGCCGTGAAGAAGATCGACGCCATCCAGTGGGTGCCCGGCGCGGGCAACCCCACGCACATCCACTGGGTCGACCTCCTGCGGAGAATCCAGGACGCCGGCAAGGGCGTGTGGATGGACGTTCCCGCCGACGAAGCCAAGCTCCTCGCGAAGGAATTGCGGCCGGAGCGAGCGTTCTACCACATCACCGGCGGCGTGAACACGCAGAAGGAAGCGGAAGAACTGCTCGAGTGGTTCGGGAAGAATACATGATGAGAGGGGCGGTGGGGCGATGGGGGGATGGTGGTGGGGGGGGTGATGGGGTGGTGGTGTGAGGAAGAGGAAGACGAATACTGAACATCGAACGCTGAACATCGAACGAAGAAGAAGAACGCTCAACTGACAACTTTCAACTGACAACTGCCAACGGGGCGAGTACACTTCGTCCACTGAGTCCACTTGGTCCGCTTGGTCCACTGATCCGCTTGGTCCACTCAGCCTGGCCGATCGCGGATTTTTCCCGTTTTTTCTTTTTCTATTTTTCCCGCACCGGCAGTGGTTTTCTTGAAATGTCCGGGAAAAATCGCCCGCGCGCGAAACTTGAAAAATGCACAAATGTGTGGTATAATTAAGATCTGCTGCAAGCGCGTGTTCGACATCATCCGCCGGAGTGTGTTCCCGCAATGCCGGTGCCAGCCCCCACGGAGCCGCGGAATCTTCAGGCTCATCCAATCGCATTTTCCCGCACCCGATGGGCGTGTTTCGGAATCCGTCAAAATTCCTGCACCCGAGCGACTTGACAGATCCCGATTCATGTGGCATAATAGGGGAGGGAGGGACCGACTTCCCGAAGCTGCTCACCGTCCCGCGCCCCAGGCGGATTCTCAGGTGGCCGCTCCATTTCCCGCCTCATGCCGCAAGCTCTGGAATTTCTGCTTGCAAACGCATGAATTCGATGTACAATTCCTGTACACAATCATCGCAACGGAGGTTCAGTCCTCCATCCCTCTCAGGCAGAACGGCAGTTTCAGGAGGAATTGCCATGAAGCACATGCCCAGCGATCCCGCCGTGTTGGCTTCTTGTGCTCGACCTGCTTCTCATCCGCAACAGGCTTGGCAAGCCTATCAACTCGGGCGATGCCTGGCGGGCCGATGTCTACTTCGACGGAGTGGTGGACGTGCTCGACCTGATCAGCACCCGCAACCGGCTGGGCACACGCTGCCCGTAGGCTCGGGGGAGTTGTTCAGTTGCCAGTCGTTCAGTTTGCCAGTTGATCAGTTGTTCGGTTCTCCGAGTCGATGAAATGGAACTTCAGGACGATGCGATTTGAGGGATAAGGAAGAAACTGTTATGAAGCGTCACCTGCCTTCTGCATTCTTCGCGTTCATTGCGATCTGCTCAGGGATCACGTCGGTGCAAGCCGCCACACTCTACATCGGCCCGAGCGAGACGCTGACCACCATCCAATCGGCGATCGATGCCGCCTCTGATGGCGATGTGATCATCGTCCGCGACGGCACTTACAGCGGGCCGGGCAACCGGGACATCGATTTCAGGGGCAAGGCGGTTCACTTGAAATCCGAGAACGGCCCGGCAGCATGCAGCATCATAGCGGGGGGCACGGATGTCGAGCCTCACCAAGGCGTGCTTTTGCGGAGCGGAGAAGGCAACGGCTCTATCTTGGAAGGGTTCACGATCACGGGTGGTGTGGCCCCCGGCCCATCGTCTACAGGCGGCGCAATCTGCATCCTGAATGCATCCCCAACCATCATCAACAACGACATTCGCGACAACACGGCTTCGCAGGGCGCCGCAGTGTACAACTATGGGGGATCGCCCATTATGCGCGGCAACACTTTCTCAGGCAACCAGGCAAGCACCTATGGCGGCGCCGTTTATTCGCTTTCAGGCTCCCCCACAATCTCCGGCAATACGTTCATCGGCAACAGAGCCCTCAGAGGGGGAGCCATTGCCATTTCGCGAGGTGGCGGCATGATCTCCGACAATACCATCTCGAGCAACACTGCGGAGACCGCCGGCGGCATCTTTCTCCAGCAATCCTTTCTAATCAAATGGGTGACAGTCAGCAACAACACGATCCTCGACAACACGGCAACGCACGGTTCAGCTCGTTCCGGTGGCGGGGGCATCTCAGTGGAACGGGAAATGGTTCAGATCATATCCAACGCCATCGTGGACAATACCATCGGTGGAGACGCCCGCGGCGGCGGTATTTTCGTCTACTGCGACGACACCATCATTACCGGGAATCTCATCAAGGGCAATTTTGCCGACGGCGACAGCGGCAACATGGGCGGCGGGATCTACCTTCGCGGCCGTGGGGTCTTCTCGCGGAACACTATCCTCGGAAACACTGCCGGATGCGGCGGCGGGCTTTCTGTTCCCGATTACCCATATACAACCTTCCTCGACAACGTCGTCGCCAGCAACCTTGCACTGCTTGACGGAGGCGGAATCTACGGTCCGTTCACCAGCAGCCGCAATGTCATCTTCGGCAACGTCGCCTTGCGAAACGGAGGCGGAGCATTCAACACGAACATGTCCTATGGCGACGTTGTGGCCGGCAACCGTGCCGGACAGTTCGGCGGGGGCATTTGCAGCCCCAACTTCTATGCATCGGAGTCGGGAAGCACTTTCTTCGGCAATTCCAGTGCCGCTGCCGGAGCCTTGTATTCCACGTCATGCACACGCACCATCGCAAACTGCATCTTCTGGGAGAACACGTCCGCCGACGGTCACCAGATTGTTTACGAAAACGGGTCGACCCAAGGCTCCATTCAGTTTTGCGATATCGAGGGTGGCATTGGCAGCGTCAGCGTTCTCTCCGGCGACATGCCAAGGTGGGGCCAAGGGAACATTGATGCCGACCCATTGTTCGCATCGCCTGGGTACTGGGACGATTCCGGCACGCCAGACGATCCCGACGACGATTCCTGGATCGCAGGTGACTACCACCTGAAGTCGCAAAGCGGACGCTGGGATCCCGGGGCCCCTGAAGGAGGAGCGTGGGTGCTCGACACGGTCACAAGCCCATGCATCGACACTGGCGCCCTTTGGGCCGACTTTTCCCAGGAACCTGCCCCCAATGGTGGACGTGTCAACATGGGCGCCTATGGCAACACCGTCGAGGCCTCGAAAACGTTCCGCACGTACGTCCTCACCGTCAAGTCCTCGCCCCCAGGCGTCCCTATCGAAGGCGATCTGCCAGGCGTAACGGATTATGCTGCAGTTCTCCTCGACGGCGCGGTCGTGAACCTTTCGGCTCCGGCTAGTGCCACTATCGACATGGCACACTACACCTTCTCCTACTGGAGGGTCGATAGCGGCAGCAGAGACTTTGGCCAAACCAATGTGCAGATCACCATGGACAAGGCCCACACCGCAACGGCCGTCTACAAGGTTCAGATGCATGTACTCTTTGTATATTCCTCGCCCATCACAGGCGTCGAGATCGAAGGCTCTCATTCCGGCACCACCAACTACAGTTTCTATTTGGCTGATCAGACGAAAATCTCGTTGTCTGCAGCACCACTCGCGGTTTCGGGTGGCTGGCGATACACGTTTCTGCGTTGGATGCTCGATGGAAAGCCTCTGCCGGACGGTCAGCTCGAGATCGCATTTGTGATGGACGCTTTCCGTAACCCCATTGCCGTCTACGAAAAGATTCTGCCTGTACTCATCCTGCGCGGGCCCGCCGATCGCGGCGAACCGCCCCTCCCGCCCGGCGGCGGCTCGTTCACCGTCGATCTCCATATCTCGTACTGCTATGGCATTGCCGCCATTCAGGCTGCCCTCGATTTCCTTGATCAATCCGGCACCAGCGCCGGATTCCTGATCAGACCCGACCAGAGCAATCTCAACTTTAGTCTCAGTATCGAGTACAACGCAGCCTGCTGGCCCGTCATCTTCCCCCTCAGAATCGGTGACCGCAGGCTGTTCGGGTTCCTGTCATTGTTGCCCGACATCGACATCACGGAGGAGACATGGCTATTCACCGTCACGTACGATTACGGACCGGCGGCGTGCGGCAGGTACTCGATCATGCCTGATCCTGTTATCACTATGATCGCCGGCAGCACCGGCAGTCTCGATTTCCAGACCCTCGCCGGCAGCCTCATCATCGGCGAGCAGCGGACGCTCACGATCGATTCCACGCCCATCAGCCACATCGCAATCGGCGGTGACACGCCCGGCGTCACCCCCTACACCGCCGCCTGCGCCGACGGCGAGGAGATCGCGCTGTCGGCACCCGAACGCGTCACGCTCGCCGGCACCGAGTACCGCTTCCTCCGCTGGATCGTCGACGGCGCCGACCAGCCCGCCGGCCAGCGCGAGATCACGCTAACCATGTCCGCCGACCGCGCCGCTACCAGCGTCTGGGCGCTCAGCGGCGATATCGACGGCAACTGCGTCGTCGACCTCGCCGACCTGATCGCCGTGCGCGACCGCCTGCTCGTCGACCCCGGCAGCCCCGGTTACCTCGACGCCGACCTCAACGGCGACGGCCGCGTGAACGTGCTCGATCTCATTCTCGTGCGGAACCTGATGGGGACGCGGTGCCCTCAATGAATGGTGAACGCTGCAACATCAGCCATGCAACGACGTCCCGACGTCGAGATTGCGGTTGACTGCATGCTGCCGCTGTGCTACCCTTGCCGTTACGTGTTTTTCCCCATCATTCTCTTGGGGAATCATCCCGCCGTACAGGCCCGATTGCCTGACTGCTTCGATACCGCGCGGTGCACGTGAGGCACCGCTTCAGGACGACGCGATTTGAGGGATCAGGAGGAAACTGTCATGAAGTGTCACGGAATGCCGTGGTTGTCTGCGATCTTGGGGATCTCCATCGTGTGTGCAATGAGCGTTGCCGCTGCTCCGCTCGACCGCGATCAGGGTGACGCAGCGAAATCGGGAGCACTCGAGCTCTTCTCCGCCACTCCCGCCGTATTCATCGAGAACACCGGCCAGATCGCCGACCCTGCCGTCCGCTATGCGTTCTACGGCGATGGGGCAAACGTTTTCCACACTACCAGCGGCCCGGTCTTTCAGGTCCTCCAGCGCGGGGGGCACGGGGTGCGCCCCGGAGCGGGCGCTCTCCGCCCTTACACGTTTTCCGCCACCTTCCCCGGTGCGCGCCAAATCGAGCCCATTGGACGGCAGTTGCTCGAGACGAAGGTGAACTACTGCCTCGGCTCAGATCACGGCAAGTGGCAAATGGGCGTGCCGACGTTTCGCGTAGTCGTCTACGAAGGCCTCTACGACGGCGTCGACCTCCATACCTTCGGCCGACGCTCCGGGATGAAATATGAGTTCCGGGTGCACCCGGGCGCCGACTGGACCCGGATCCGCGTTCGCTACGAGGGCATCGACAGCCTGCGGCTCGATGCGGACGGGGCGATGCACGTGATGACGCCGCTGGGGGAACTGACCGATGACGCTCCCTTTGTATACCAGATGATTAATGGGCGGCAGGTCCCTATTCCCGCCAGGTTCCGCCTGATCGATGCCGTCACCTGGGGCTTCGATCTCGCCGGCGAGCCGGATCCTGCCCACTGGCTGGTATTCGACCCCGACCTGGCGTGGGAGAGCGTCATCGACGGAAGCGGTGTCGATCGGTGCACTGCCATCGACGTGGACGCCAGCGGCAACATCTACGTCGCCGGCACTACGGAATCGGCGGATTTCCCGGCTCACGACGGTTACGACACGACCTACAACTACTGGGGCGACGCCTTCGTGGTCAAGCTTTCTCCGGCCGGAGACGTGATCTGGGCCACCTTCCTGGGCGGTTCGAACTCCGACAGCGCGACAGGCATCGCCGTCAGCCCGAGCGGCAGCGTGGTGGTCTCCGGTACCACCAAGTCCCGTGATTTCCCCGTTCCCTTCGGATTCGATACCACGCACGGCGGGGGATTTCCGGCCGGAACGGACGCTTTCGTGGCGAGATTCACCGCCTCGGGCGGCCTGGAATGGGCTACCTACCTGGGCGGCACGGGCGATGATAACGGCGGCGACGTCGCGTGCGATTGCTGGGGCAACGTGATCGTCGTCGGCGCCACGTCTTCCCCCAATTTCCCCGTGGCTGGCGGCTTCGATACCAGCTACAACGGCGATCTCGACGGTTTCATCCTCAGGATTTCCCCGTCAGGTCATCTCCTGTGGTCTTCGTACATCGGCGGCAGCGGCAACGACAATGCCATCGCCGTGGCAATCGACCCTGCTTGCGAGATCGTGCTGGCTGGCTACACAGAGTCGTCCGACCTGCCTGTGCCCGGAGGATTCGACACCGAGCTGAGCTACGAGGACGTCTTCGTTGCGAAGGTGGCGCCGTCGGGCCAGTTGCTGTGGGCGAGCTACTTCGGCGGGCGCTCGACCGACTATCCTTTCGACATCGCCGTCGATGCCGAAGGAAATGCGTATATCACGGGATCCACGCACTCCCCCGACCTCCCGACTCCCGGCGGATACGATCAGACATACGGCGGCTCCAAGGACTGCTTTGTCGCGAAGATCACAAATGATGTCCGGCTTGAGTGGAGCAGCTACCTGGGCGGCATCTATGCAGATGAAGCCGCCGGCATCACGATCGGACCGGCGGGCGATATCTTCATTGCCGGATACACGGAGTCGCCGGGTTTCCCCGCCCCCGGCGGCTTCTACCCCGCCAGCGATTCCTGGCATCACGGATTCCTGACCAGGATCAGCCCCGCGTGCGAGGTGCTCTGGGGCACATTTCTTGAAGGATCCGGATGCGTGGGAGTACACGCTGACACTGATGGCAACGTCATCGTTTGTTCAAACACCGGCTACGTGGCTGTTATCCGCAAGATCCGATTTGCCCGCAGCCTCACCGTACAGTCCACGCCGTTCAGCGTCCCGATCACGGGGGACGTGCCCGGCACCGCCGGGTATACCGTGTCCCTCCCCGACGACGCGGTGGTGAACCTCACGGCGCCGCAGGCAACCGCTGCAGGGCTGGTGCGCTACAGATTAGTGCGGTGGGTGGTCGACGGCGTGAACAGGCCGGCGGGCGTGGCGACCGTACAGGTGACGATGGCAAGCGATCACACGCTGATGGCCGTCTACGAAATCCTCACGCATTTCCTTTCTGTGCAGTCGACCCCGGTAGCGGGAATCGCGATAACGGGCGACGCCCCCGGCACCACGGCTTACACGGCAATCTGCAATGACCAACAGGCGGTAACGATCGCCGCACCGGAGCGCGTCGTCGTGGGCAGCGTGCTGTACGACTTCCTGCGGTGGGCCGTCGACGGCCTGCCCGAACCGGAAGGCCAAACCGCACTTCAGCTTATCATGGTCGATGCCCGCTCCGCCGTCGCGATCTACAGGGAGCTCACGCCCGAGCTGATTATCCGCGGGCCGTGCGAGCGCGGCGAGCCCCCGCTCCCGTCCGGGGGCGGCACCTTCACGGTGGACGTCCTCCTCCGGAACGTGTACGAGCTGGCGGGATTGCAGGCCGCACTGCTGTTTCCCGACGAAGCCGGCACCGATGCCGGTTTCCCGATCAGCACGAACGGCGGCAACCCGCTGTTCGGCGGGCTCTGTATCCAGTTCAACACCATTCTGCTGCCCCACGCCTACCCCTTCTCGCTCGGCGACGGCCGCACGTTCGGGTTCATGCCGAAGTCGGGGGAGGTCGATATCATCGACGAAGCGCGGATATTCAGCGTCACCTTCGACTACGGCCAGTCATCGGCCGGCACCTATGCGATCGTGACGGACCCAATCATCACATCCCTCGGCGGCAGCACCGGCGGAATCCTCTTCCACGAGACTGCAGGCAGCCTCCAGATCGCCCGGCAATGGAATCTCTCGGTCGATTCCCTGCCGATCCCCTACGTGCCCATCGCAGGTACCATGTCGGGCGTCACGCCCTGTACCTTTGTGTGCGACGATGGGCAGGACATCACATTGCAGGTGCCCGAGCGCCTGACGATCGGCTCGCTCGAATACGGCTTCGCACGCTGGACGCTTGACGGCGTGGACCAACCCCGCCGGGAGGCAACCCTGCACGTGACCATGAATGAAGCTCATTCGGCGATCGCCGTGCTGGTACTGTTCGGCGACGTCAACGATGACTGCCGGGTCGACGTGCTGGACATGATCCTGATCAGGAACCGCCTGACCGGGGAATCCGCCACGCCCGGATGTCTCGACGCCGATCTGAACGGCGATGGAAGAATAAACGTGCTCGACCTGCTCCTCGTGCGCGCCCGGCTGGGAGCGAAATGCCCGTAGAACCTTTTCCTGTGTGGATGGAAATGATGGTTACGGCAATTTCTGATTATGGAGGATCAAGATGAAGAATCGCTGCCTGCGTGTTGTCGGCCTGTCATGCGTGCTGATTGTGGTCTCCGTTGGTTCCGTCTTTGCCGAGGCCATCCTGCCGGTAGAGGTTGAATCGTTTCCCTCGCCGTGCAAGGTGGACCAGATGGAATACGCGCACAGCCGCGGATTGCTGTTCCTGCGCAATTCTGAAGCCGCCATCTACGTGATCGACACGCGGACGCGCGCCCTTGTCGACGTGCATTAC
>DATKYA010000050.1:0-4996 GCA_035528775.1 Planctomycetota bacterium
ATTTGCTCGCATGCCAGAACGTGTTCGACGGCGTCATGACCTGCCGGATGGTCGCGGCTCCCGGACGGCAGATCGCCTGGTCGGGCGGCAGCTTCAACATCAGGGCGATGTCGCCCAAGTTCGTAACCCGCCGCTGCTCCGTCTTCAGCGCCACGGGCGGGACGTCCTGCAAGCCCGCATGATCCGCGATGAACGCCGCCAGCCGTTCCGCCGCGAACTGCATCGCCTCCGGCCGCCAATGCGTGTCGGTCTCCAGGAACTGGGGCTGGCCGGTCTCGATCTTGCGCTCGAGCAGCAACGGAGCCGGATCGAACACCAGTACGCCCGCCTGCTCCAGCTCGGCGAGAAGCTGCGGATACGACTCGTTCTGGAGCACACGGCGCTCGTACGCGTAGCTTCGCGAGAACTTCTCCGGGTGGATCATCGCCTTGCCCGGCACGGGCACGATGACCAGGCGGATGCCGCGTGCCGCGAGTTGGCGGTTGAAATCGAGGATCGCGGGGCGCGGGTCGGGCTGGGGCGGGTCTTCCCATTCACGTGCGGCGGCCAGCCGTTTCGCGACGTGCCGCCTCGTCAGGAAGCCCGGCCCCGTGAGGTAGTCCAGGCCCGGCCGGTAGAACAGCCAGCCGTCGAGCCCGCAATACGCCTTCTCGTTGCCCAGGCCAACGCGCGCAAACAGCTCCTGTGCCGGCGGCAGCGCCGCACGGGCGAGCAGCGAGTCATCTTCCAGGTTCCCCTCGAACTCGCTGATGTCGCGCAGCATCGAGCGGTCTGCCGCCAGGACGCGGGCGAACGCCGAGCCTTCCTCGGTCTCGGCCGTCTTCACCGCCCGTGGGATCGAGCCCAGGATGCCGTAGCACTGCGGGATCCTCGAATCCGAGCTGCCCGGCTGAAGCAGGAAGATCTCGTACACGTGCTGCACCGCCGGCACCGCCGCGATTGTTGCCAGAAACAGCGCCACCAGCACGACGGCCGTCCGCCGGCTCACGCTGGTGTGCCCGATCTCGATCTTGGCGATTTCCTCGCGGGGTAGTGCCATAGGTGCTGCCAGAAATGATCCGACCGATCCGACGGATCGGCCTGATCACCCGCCAACCTTCACGCGCTGCGCGTGAATCTCCTCAATCGTGTGACCTTGCCAGGCGGTCTTGCCGCCCATCCGGTGAATGCCGGGCATGGCGTCGGCCGGGATGGCGACGGTGAACGTGAATCGCTGGAATTCGCCGGGCGGCACGGAATACGCAGCCAGCCGTGCATCGGCGGTCCAGCCGTCGGGCAGCCGCGGCGACACCTCACCGCTGATCGGATGGCGGTAGTAGTTCCACACCGTCAGTTCCAGGTCGAACGACTCGCCCGGCTTGCGCGCGATCTCGAAGGCAAACCGCTCGTCCAGCGGCTTCGCCGGATCCGCCCCCTCACGGACCGATCTCGGCTCGAGATATGCGTTGATCACCACACCGGGGAGCGCAGGCTGCTCGTCAGCGGCGATGGTTTTGGCTGCGTATGCCGCCGCCCGTGCCGATGCCGCCAGGCCGGAGCCTGCCGATTTCTTCTGCCGGACGGAATCGCGCTGCAGGGCTTCCGCCCAACCGAGCGCAACCCGCGCCCGCCGCAGGTAGCCGTCGCGGCCCTCCTTCTTCTCGATGGCCGCCCGGGCTTCCTTCGGGCTGACAGCCTTTCGCATAGCGAGCTTCTCGCCGGCAAACGCAGCCTGCTTCGCCGCACGCACGAGGTGGAACAGCCGCGTCATCGCCGCTGGATCGGCGGATGCGTTCTTCGCCGCCGCCTCGATCTCGGCGCCGAGTTGCTTGATGTCCTTCACGTCCAGCGCGTCGAGCCGCCGCTTCAGCTCCGCCTTCGCAATGCCCTCCGCCCAGGCGCCGAGCGGCAGGCTCACGTATTGCACGCTGCCCGTGAGCCGCAGCGGGATGTTGCCCACCACGGCCTGCACGTCCGTCTCGCGGCCCATCAGGTCGGTCACGACCGCCTGCTTCGCGCCGGCGTCGAGGGCGATGCTGCGCGGTTCCTGCGCGCTCCACGCCGCCAGCACCGCGCGATCATTCCGAATGAACGCGTAGCCGAACGCCCCCGCCCCCAGTTCCGCCTGCCCTATGCAGTCCGCGCCCTCCAGCATCCTGGTCATCGTCGCGTAGCTCACGTAGGACGGCCACGGCGTGCTGTCGCCGTCCAGCAGATAGGCCGGGTCGTCGGCCGATGATTGCGCGAACCACCAGATGCGATCGACACCGATCGCGAGCTGCGGGACGTAGACGCGCGGCACGAACTGCGCCCCGACCTGCGGCGACACGTTCTTCTGCCACCAGCCCTCCTCGGTGTTCCAGATGGGCTTGCCGGGGAACGACGCGTCGCGCACGGCCGCCAGCTCGCGCATCATCGGCACCTTGCCCTCGGGCAGGTCCGGAGCGAGAATCTTGTCAAACTGCAGCGGCTGTGCACCCGGATAGTGGATGATCGCCGCGTCGCAGTAGTCGTTGGCTCCGAAACGGGCCAACTCCTTCATCATGCCCACGCCCCCCGCGTCGCCGTCCGGGATCGCGAGCGCGTCCTTGTCGCGGGCCTTCACGATGCTCCACGTGTGCTTGGCCACCAGCGCGAAATGCTCGCGCGAAAACGGGCCCGGCACGTGCCAGAAAAAGTTCGGCTCGTTCCAGAACTGGTAGTAGGGGATCGTGTTCTTTCCCGCGTGCCTGTCGACCGCATCGATCACGAACTTGAAGAACCGGTCGTAGCTGTAGATCCTGCAGCTCGGGAAGCTGCCGCCCAGCCACGGCTCGCCATAGCTGAAAACGTCGGGAAGAAGGATGCCCGAGCGCAGGGCGTAGTCGCGGTAGCCCTGCAGGCTCTGTGGCCACTGCATCGCCTGGGGCGGATCGGGCATGATGATGCCTTCGAGCGGCTCGCGCTTCTCCCAGTACATCTCGCCCACGCGCTCCCACTTCACGCCGGCGAGGCCCATCAGGTGGAAGTTGGTGCCCCAGCACATGGCGAAGTGCGAGTCGGGCCGGAGATCGAGCTTGCGCGACGGAATCCGCGCCAACTGCGTAGTCAGCTCGGCGATGGCGCCACTCGGGATTTGAGAAAGGCCGGCCTGCGTCACCTCCACCCGCAGCGTGTAGTGGCCCATCGCGGAGGCGTCGACCGCCAGCGGCAGCACCTGCCGTGCCAGCGGCGCCGCCCGGAGCGCGGCCGTCCCCCGCGTCTGCCTGCCGTCGAAACCCGTCAGCAACCATTCCGCCGACAGCTCCTGCTCGGTGTCGCTGAGGTTGTTCACGAGCAGGTCGAACCGCGCCGGCTCGTCATCCAGAAACACGTTGCCGGGCTGATGCTGGGCGAGCGATACCGACAGCAGCTCGGGCAGGTAGGTGCCGTCGGCGGCGAATCGCAGGATGCGGCCGGGCCGCTCATTCGGATTGCCCACCGACCCGATCGACAGACAGAACTCGCCGGTCCTCAGTGCCACCTCGCCGTGAATTTGGCTCGCATAGCCGGGGGCGTTCTCCGGCACGTTATTCTCGCGCGGGTGGAGGTTCAGCGCCTTGCCGTCCTCGCGGACGTATCCCGCCTTCGCGGTGAACGGCAGCGACTCGCCATCCCGCGTATAGCGGCGCAGCCAGCTTCCGCGAACGACGTAGATCGCGCCGTCCGGCCCCACGTGCAGCACACGCGAGCCCGGCGTGATCTGCTTCGCAACGGCGCCCGTCTGCGGGTCAAGCCCGAGCACCACGGCATCGCAGTTCGCCCACAGCGTGCCGTCGGTGCCGAACCGCATCGCGAAGACCTCGCGGCCCTCGGGGATAGGGAACGACCGCACGTACTTCCCGGACGGCTCGAACACGTGAATCTCGCGCTGCGGGTCCAACTCGGCGAAGTAGATGAAATCCTTCGAATCGATCGCCATCGGGCCCCAGCGGAAGGCGAAGCCGGGGTTCTTGACGTCTTCCGGGCCGTATTCCTTGCTGCCTGCCCCGCCGCCGCCCGGGCCGAACGTGTAGCGCTTGCGCTCCTTCGCATTCGGGTCCAGCCGCACGCCCAGCAGGTTCTTCGTGCTGATCGGATAGGGGAATTTCAGGTAGTCCGCGCCGTCTTCCCACGCGGCCGGGCTGCCGTCGGTCGAATACTTGTAGATCCCGTTGGCGGTGATCATGTAGACGTTGTCCTTGCTGTCGACTGCGGCGTCGTAGCATTCGACGGGGTCGCTGGAATGGCCGTGCGACATCGCCGGGTAGGTCTGCTCGAGCCGCCAGGCGGGCGAGAACCGCCGGCCTCGCCACGACGGTCGCTCCGCCGCGACGATGTTGCCGCGGCTGTCGAGCACCGCACCGATGAACCAGCCGGCGCTGCGGTTCGGATCGATCGGGCCTGCCAGCCGCCGGAAGTTCGCCCATGCCGTTTCCTTGCCCGCGGCCACCGTGATTCGGAACAGGTCGACCGGCACCTCCTTCGTCAGCGCGTCGGGAGCCGGCCTCTCCTTCAGGTTCTTCAACTCCCCGGACGACAACACCTGTGTTTCGGTGACGGGCTTGCCGTCGGCCGTCAGGCCGTCCCACACGATTTCATGCCTGCCGGGCTGCAGCTTGCCGAGCTTGAATTCGCGCACCGGGAACGGCTCCGCGATGTACTCGCTCTGCCATTGCACGTCGCCCGCCAGGTGCCGCGCCACCAGCACCGAGACGTCCCGCTTCGCGCCCAGCGTGAAGCTGATCTTCACCGGCGCCTGCGCTTCCCAGGCGAATTCCGATTTCGCGATCCCCTGCTCGATCCGCAGATCCGAGATCGGGCCATTGTCAGCCGCCGCAAACGCCGGCATGCCGGCCGCACACAGCATCGCAAATACCACGCCAGCAATCAATCGCATCGGATTCCTGCTTTCTGCCAAGATATGCCATCACGCGCTTCAGTGGACATAATGGACGAAGTGGACTCAATGGACCCAGTGGACCTGGAGCAACTGCCGATTTCAGCTTCTCACCCCACC
>DATKYA010000051.1:0-17366 GCA_035528775.1 Planctomycetota bacterium
CTACGGCGAGGAGATCAAGATGATCCGCGAGCCGCGGAAGATGTTCGACGAGCCGAACCTGGCCGTCAGCGCCACGTGCGTTCGCGTGCCCGTGTTCAACGGCCACTCCGAGTCGATCAACGTGCAGTTCGAGAAGAAGATTACCGCCGACGAAGCCCGCGAAATCCTGTCGAAGGCCCCCGGCGTCAAGGTCGTCGACGACCCTGGCAAGAGCGTTTACCCGCTGGCCATCGACGCATCGGGGAAGGACGAGGTGTTTGTCGGTAGGATCCGGCAGGACAGCTCCGCCGAGAATTGCATCGACCTCTGGTGCGTGGCCGACAACATCCGCAAGGGCGCCGCAACCAACGCCGTCCAGATCGCCGAGAAGATGATCGAGATGGGACTCGTGAAGAAATGATGAATGATGAATGATGAATGCGGCCACATCGGTCGCCGGGATGCCTGAGTAAGAAGGCCACCAGGATTACAGAAGGCACGAAGAGCACAAAGAAGAAAGGAAGAGCCATTGACTTCCTCTTCTTCCTCTTCTTCGTGTTCTTCGTGCCCTTTGTATCTTTGTGGCCTTCCTTTTCCCATTGCTCATTCCTCATTCCTTCCGCGCTCGATCTTTGCAAGAAACATCAGCGGCCGGTGAATCCGGAACAATCCCACGGGATGCCTGCAGTACAACCGGCTCGTAACGACGTTGAAGCTGCTGAGGATTCGCTTCCACTTCCGGTGCGAGAGAAGCCTTTCGTTGCCGAACTCCCTCGTCGGATAGTAACAACTCGGCACGCTGAATACCACCGCCCGCGCCACCCGCAACTGCTCCCGCAGAAACGCCGCGATCTGCTCGTTGCTGAAATGCTCCATCAGCCCCTGGTGGAAGCACACGTCGAACGTGTCGTCGGCGAACGGCAGGCTGGCGGCGTCGGCCTTGGCAAACTTCACCGAGCCGTGGAGGGCATTCGAGATCATCGCCGCTCGCTCGAGCACGCCCTCGTCGTTGTCGATCGCGGTCACGCCGATTCCGAGATGGGAGAGAAACACACTGAACCGGCCGGTGCCGCAGCCGACTTCCAGCGCGGTGCGCGGCCTGCAATCCAGGATCGCCGCCACGAACTTCTCGTGAACGACCAGCTCGCTCAGAAACAGCCGCGGGTCGGCATCGACCTCGCTGTAGAATTCATTCCAGCTTTCGGGCATGGTGCAGGCTCAATCGTAACTGAGGTGAAACGTCTTTCGGAGGACAGACTTGATCGCTGGCCACGTGTAGCCATAACCGCGAGCCATCGAAAACAGCTTGCGCAGGCCCTCCGTACGCAGGCGATACTGATCGGTCTCGACAACGCACAGGAACTTCGCCTGCTTGCGCTGCTCGGCGGTGAAGTCGGGAGTCCACACGATCGGCTCGTCGCACATGAGGCTCGGCTCCGCGTAGGACGAATGATCGTCGTCGTCGAGAATCGTGCCGCCGTTGGCCTCGTACCACTCGCGGATGCGCGTGTGGCGAAACGGATGGGCCATATTCCAGTAGATGAGCGACGGCCGCAGCCGCTTGGCCAGCTTCACCGAGTCGCGGATGCGCTCGAGGTTGTCCTTCGGCAGCCCGATGACGAAGCAGAGGCTGAGCTTCGCTCCCCGCTTCTTGATGATCCGCGCCGCTCGCTCGATATCCTCCAGCTTCTCGGCCTTCCCGATGAAATCGAACACATCGGGGTTGCCGTGCTCCGCGGCGATGCAGATCGACGTGCTCCCTGCCTTGATGAGCAGGTCGACCAGTTCCTCATCGACGGTGTCGGCCCGCACGTTCGCCACCGTCAGCGCGAGGGGCAGCTTGCGGGCGATCAGCTCGCGGAGGAAGGTCTTGAACCGCGGGACGTCGGTGGTGGGGCAGTCGTCATGGATTTCGATTCGCTTGAGCTTCGGGAATTGGCGGACGGCGGCGTCGAGCTCGGCGAAGACGCTCTCGAGCTCGCGCGAGCGCCACTTGCGGCTCGTCACCGTGTGCACCGTGCAGAACGAGCAGTTGAACGGGCAGCCGCGGCTTGTCATCAGCGGGTAGACGTGGATCCGCTCCGGCTGGTGGAACGCCGAGAAGTCGGCGGGGGGCACAGCCCTCACGTCGATCTGGCCGGCGGCGACGATCTTCTTCGCGAACTGCTCCGGCTGCGCCGCGATGTGCGGCAGCACCATCTCGCCGTCGCCCGTCACCACCGTGTCGATGTACTCCAGTGCGATCAGTTTGTCCGGGTTCAGCGTGGCGTGCGGGCCGCCGGCGACGACCGGCGCATTCAGCAGCACCTTCGCCCGGCGTGCCAGCTCCTTCGCCGTGCTCACCGACGCCGTGCAGACCGACACGCCGACCACGTCGGGGCGGAATTCCTCGAGCTGGCGGCGCACCGCCTCCCAGCTCCGCTCCTCGCCGCGAAGGTAGGCGTAGTCGTACACGCGGACATCGTGCCCGTGCTGCTTCAGCGAGGCCGTCAGCATCGCACAGCCAAGGTGCGGCGTGGCGAACGGCGTGCTCTCGCGGGCTGGAACTATCAGGAAGACTCTCGGCATTCAGGCGTCTCCGAATCGGCCGGGCGCTCGGCCAGCAGGGCAAACTCGTGGCTGAACAGCATCGGGCGCCAGTTCGTCAGCCGCGTCTGAAGCCCCCGGGGGAGCTTGTTGAACCGCTTCCACCACCGCTTCAGCCGGCGATCTTCGTAGCCGCACACACCGGTCCATTTGTACGATCGCTCGATGATCGTGAATCCCAGCCGCTGAAACAGCTCCTCGAAATCCTCCAGCGTGAAGAACCGCAGATGGAAGTAGTTGTAGCTGCGGTAGGGGCTGTGGCTGTCGATCACCATCGACTTGCCGCGCAGGAAGCGGATGCGGCGGACGATCGAATAGTAGTTGGGCACGCTGGCGATCACGCGGCCGCCCGGCGCCAGCACGCGAACCGCCTCCCGCACCAGCTTCTCCGGGTCGACCAGGTGCTCGAGGATATCGCCGAGGATCACGAGGTCGAAGCTTGCGTCGCGGAACGGCAGGAATGCCGATGCGTCGGCGTTGACCGGCTTCAGTCCACGCCCGCTCGCCTCCGCGAGCAACTCGGGGAGCACGTCGACTCCGACGACGAAATGCCGCCCGGCGAGCGCGCCGCTCACCGTGCCGCCGGAGCAGCCGCAGTCCAGGATTCGCATACGCGGGGCGGTTTCCTCGAACAGGTCCGCGATCTTGCGGAAGTCCACCCCCGCGTCCTGCGTCTTCGATATCTGGTCAAGGTACGTGCTGTCGCGCATGCAGGGCTCTCGTGTGGAGGGCAGGTCGAGCCTGCCCCCTGCCTGCTCTACGTTCGGGACTGGGGCAGGCAACTCGCGGCGACCGCTTCGGTCGCAAGAGGACATCGCTCGACCTGCCCCTACCGCACTGTTTCCGCGGGGGCCGCGAGAATGCTGTCGAATCGGTCAGCGAACGCTTCGAGCGAGAAGTACTCGCGCACGCGGCGGCTCCCGGCTTCGGCCATCGATTGTGCGCGGGCGTCGTCGCCCCACAATGCTTCGATCGCGGCGGCGATGTCGCCCGGATCGAACGGATTCGCGTGCAGGCCGGTCACGCCGTGCTCGATGATCTCGGCGGGGCCGCCGTGATTCGAGACGACCACGGGCGTCTTGCACGCGAGCGATTCCAGCGGCACCAGCCCGAACGGCTCGTCGATGGGGCAGTAGACGATCAGCCGGGCGTTGCGGTAGAACGCGGCAAGGTCGCTGTCGGGGATGCCGCCCAGGAACGTGACGAGATCGGCGATTCCGAGGTTGGCCGCCAGCCGCTCGAGATTTTCGCGGTCGGGCCCGCGGCCGGCGATCCGCAGCGGGATGTCCCGTCTGCCGCGGCGGGCCAGCACGTCAATCGCGCGGATCACGTTCACCGCGTTCTTGCGAACCGCCAGCGTCGTTATCACACCCGCGTAGCCGCCGCGCGTGTACGGCGTTTCATCCGGCAGGGGAATGCCCAGATGGCAAACGACCGGCTGAACGCCGAAAATCTTTTGCACGTTCTCCGCGGTGAACGCGCTGTTGCTGACGATCATGTCGCACTTGGCGGCGGCGGCGTGGTCCCACTCGATGTGCCGGAGATCGCGCTGGTGCTGCGACGGGCTGCGTTTCACCCGGCCCAGCGCCGCCTCGTCGAGGTGAGCGTTGTCGACTCCCGGCGGCGTGAAGTCGCGGTAGTTGAGCAGGTGCGGATCGGTCGCTTTCGCGTGCAGCTTGCGCATCGGCTCTTGGCACAGCCAGATCACGCGGTAGGACCCACCCGACCGCTCGCGTGCCAGTGTGGCCCAGTAGTAGCTGGGAAAATGCTGGCAGACGATCGCGTCGAACTCCGCCAGCGCCTTCTTCAGATGCCGGATGTACTCCCACAGGCGCACCTGCTTGGAGTTGAACAGGTTGCCCAGACGCGGCGTCGGCAGCAGCCGCACGTCGAGGCCGCCCGTCTGCTCCTGCGGCCAGAGCTCCGGGGCGTATCGTTCGGCGATGATCGACACCGCGTGCCCTCGCCGGCTCAGCGCTCCCGCCAGCCACACGACGATGTTCTCCGCCCCGCCCTTGACGTCCATCCCCGGATGCAAAATGCAGATGTGCACCTAAACATACCCCATGACACAATGATTGGGCGAAGCATTTGTTGAAGCGACTAATTATAGTCCGGCACAGGGGGGCTTACAAGGAGATTCGCAGCGAAGTCGGAGTCCGGAAGTCAGAAGTCTCCTCAATTCCAACATCTGAATTCTAATAGCACATGCCCGCGATTTTCCACTCGCAGTGCAGCCGCAGGCAATGATGCAGCCACGCCATGATTGGGCCCAGCAGCTTGCACCGGGGATCGAGCACGAGATTGCACCACGCCCGCACGGCGAGCCGGGCGGACTCGGCAAACGCCTGGTGCGTGTCGGGCCAGTGCGCCCGCCAGCAGGGCCAGCTTTGCGAGGCCGCCCGCAGCGCCGCCAGGAATGCCCTGCCATCTTCGGTCACGTCGGCCGTCCAGGCGCAATGAGTGTCGTAACCGACCGTCGCAACGTTGTAGAGGGTGAACACCGCAGTGCACTTCCGCCGGATCAGCAGGCAGAACTCCGAGAATGCGGCCAGCGTTTCCTCCGGCAAACGACGATGGGCGAACACAAGGTTCGCCCCTACAGCGGCCGCGTACAGCTCGGCGATGGCATCCAGCGAGGCGCTCGCGTCCGCGTCCGGCGCGGGGCAGCCGAATACACTCAGCACCGGCTCGGGCGCACCGTCGATGCAATCGGCGGGAGGTGCCGGGTCCGCCGCCGTCACGCGGGCGATATCGTCCATCGGTGCCACCGGATGCACCACACTGCGGGACGGCTCGTCGAATTCCACCAGGTGCGTCCAGCAGTGGTCTTCGTGGATCCTGCAGAGGGAAGCCGCGCACCGCCAGAGGAGCAGGTGGGCTTCGCCGCCGCGGCGCATGGCGCAGAAGTTTTCGAACGCTTCGCGGAAATCGCGCACGAAGTCGTCCGTTCCCAGGCGCACCCAGTCCTGGGCCTCTACCTGGCTGGGCGGGACGTCGGCGCCGTAGGCGTCGGCGTAGTCGAGGATGAAGGGGAGGAAGGAGATGATGTGCCAGTTGAGCGCCCACCGGCCGCTGTGCGGCTGGAGGCTTTCGTCTATGCCGCGTGCGTTGCCGTAGAGCTCGCAGAGGTAGGCAAGGGCTTCGCGTGCCGCCTTCACCTGGCCGGGCGAACCGAAGCCGGCAGCGTGCTCATCGAACACCACGCGGAGGTCTGCCTGCCGCGCGTAGCCGTCCGCGTCGTTCATGTCGAAGTCCGACAGCGGTTTCTTGCGGAGGTCGACCAGCTTCATTGCTGTTCCTCGCGGCGGACCGATCAGTGCGAAGTATGAAAAACCACAAAGACGCAAAGAGCACGAAGGACACGAAGAAGATGAAGAGATGAAGAGATGAAGAGATGAAGAGATGAAGGGATGAAGGGAGGCCGGTGAGCCTCTTTCTCACCATCCCATCATCCCATCATCTCATCATCCCGTTTTTCTTCCTCTTCGTGACCTTCGCGCCCTTTGCGTCTTTGTGGTGTCTGTTATTCTTTACGCGGTGACGGCGTTGATCTTCCTGGCGAGGGCGGACTTGCGGCGGGCGCCGAGGTTCTTGTGGATAACGTGCTTGTCGCCCGCACGGTCCAGCAGCTTGGTGGCAGCCTGGAATTCCTTCTCGGCGGCCGCCTTGTCCTTCGCTTCGATCGCCGCGAGGACCCTCTTCACCTGCGCCTTGATCACACCCTTCTCTGCCCGGTTCTTCAGGTTCCGCTTGACGTTTTGCCTCATTCGCTTACGTGCTGATCTGGTATGGGCCACTGAATCGTTCTCCTATTGGTTGTGCTGGGCGGGAGAAGCAAGGCCGCCTCATGCCGCGGGGGCATTGCCGCTGCCCTTCTCTCGCTTCTTGTAGAGTACTTCGATCTTGCTCTTGACGTCCCGGTAATTGACGTCCACGCTGAAAATCTTCTTGTACGCCTCTTCGGCCTTCGGGATGTCACCAAGCTTTTCGGCAGCGAGGCCGAGGTTGTAGAGGATATTCTTCTCCTCGCGGTCAATGGTGACGGTATCGCCGATTGCTTCCTCGAACTCCTGCACGGCGAGGTCGAACATTCCCTTCTTGCAGAGGCAGAGGCCGCAGTAGGTGCCGGCGGAGCGTCGGAACTGGGGCGACCGCTTTGCGTGCTGGAAGTGCGCGTGCGCGTTGTCGATGTCGCTCGCGTTGTAGTAGAGTTGGCCGAGCTTGTACTGCAGGGGCAGTTCGGTGGGCCGGAGCTTAACGCGGGCCGCGTATTCCCTGGTGGCAAACTGGTCGCGTTCGGCCGCGAGTGCCTTCACCTTTTCCTTCGCTCCCTCGCCGGCTGTGCTCTTGCGGATTTCCTCTTCGAGGACGTAGATGTCTTCGTTGTAGCGCTCGATGCGGAGGTCGCCGATGCGCTCGTCGATGGAGCCGTCGTTGCGGTCGATCTCCTTTGCCTTCAGATATTCGGCCCGGGCGTCGTCCCAGCGCTTGCCGCGGCGGTAGAGGTCGCCGAGCTGGATGACGAGTTTCTTGTTGCCGGCCTCGCGGGCGATGTCGCCTTTCACGCGCTCGATGTTGCGCTCGAGGTCGTCGGCGGTGCGGATCACTTCTTCCTCGCCCGAGCGGTCTTCCATCTGGTCCTTGTCGCGCATCACGCTGGTGAATGAGCCTTTCTCGCCCACGGAATCCCATCCACGCTTGATGGTCTTGTGTGCGGCGAGGTCGCGCAGCTTGGTCTGCACTTCGCGGTCTTCCGGCTTCAGCCGCGTGATCCGCTCGAAGCACTCCGACGCCTTTTCGACGTTGTCGACCTCCTCGTATAGCGCGCCGAGCGTCGCCAGCTTCTTCGTGTCGTTCGGCTTCACCGCAATGATCGACTCATACGCCCAGATGGCGGTGGGCAGCCCCTGGGGCATTGCGGCCGCCGCCTTGCCGAGATTGTTGAGCGCCAGCACATTGTCGGGATCGAGCGCCAGGAATTTTTCGCTTTCCTGGAGCGACTGGTCGTACTTCCTCATGAGCGTGAAGAGGTGCATCTTGATCAGCGGGACGATGCCCTTCACGTATGCGCCGACGCCCGCCGACTTTACGCCTTCTTTGCGGAACTTGCTTCGGGCAGCCTCGCGCAGCTTCTGACGCGACTCAAGATGATCAGGACACACCGACAGGATTTCCTGAAACAACTTGATGGCATAGTCGTCGTTGCCTCGCTCAACCGCCTCGCACGCCTTATCGTATTGCTTCGTGATATCCATCGAACAAACTCCTTTGGCTTCTCCTATTTATATCAAACCCGGCGGCCTGTGTCAACAGGAATTTCGCGATTTGGTGCAACCACAAACGCAGGCGGGACCCCAAACAGCGGACACTCCCCACCATTTTGCCTCTCATCCCGGCTGCCATCGTGCGCCGCACATTCCGCCGCCGGATCCGCCAATTCATCACGGTCCTCCGGGGCCTTGTAGGAGCGGGCCACTGTTGCCCGTTCATCGCGCGGATCCATCCTCCGCCTCCTCCGTACACAAAATCGGCCGGGGCGCCGCTTTCGCGCTCACCCCGGCCTTATGCATCTCATGCATCGAGCCGCCGTGCACCTCATGACACTGCCGTCTTCTCCAGTTCCTTCTCCATGCCCTTTTCTTTCCACAGCCGGTGGATTTCCTCGATCGGCACGGGCAGGGTGAAGTCGTCGGGAAGAATCTCGATGAACCTCCGGCGGTAGGAGGGCGTTTGCATCCGGCAGGTCATGTGGCGCTTGCCGAAGTGCGGATGATTGCGCATCTCCATCCAGATCTGGGCCAGCGGCTTCTCCCGGATATTCCCGAAGCTGATCGGGTTGAAGTCGCACGGGTTGATGTCGCCGTAGGCCGTCATGTAGAACTGCGAGAAGCTCCCGAAGCAGCCCACGCCGTCCGGCGAGTTGATGAACGACTGGCAGATCACGCCCATCGGGTGGTCCATCTTGTTGAAGCGGTGGCACAGCTCGACGATCCGCTTGCGGTCGCCCGGCTTCAGCACCAGCTCGGTATGCTTGAGGAGCTTGCCCGACGGAATGCAGTCGAACACGGTGACTTCGTTGAAGCCTTCCTTCTGGGCCATCTGGAGGAGGCGTTCGAGCGAGCCGTCGTTGAGTTTCTCACCGGTGGCGTAGGTGGAGACGCCGACAAGTATTCCGGCGGCCTTGGCCCGCATGGCGCCCTCGATCGCCTTCTCGTAGAGGCGCGAAACGCCCCGAAGCTCGTTGTGAATCTTCGGATCGACGTGGTCGATGGAGACGTTGATCGTCTGCATGCCGGCCTCGGCCAGCCGCTTCACGTTCTCCTCGGTGAGGCCAAGGCCGTTGGTGAACATCATCATGTTCGCCTTGTCCTTGTCCACGTACTGCACGAGCTCGTAGAGGTCGGGCCTGCAGAATGGATCGCCGCCGGTGAAGATCACGATGTTGGCGCCCAGAGCGAGCGACTGGTCGATCACGCTCTTGAGCTCGTCGGTGGAAAGCTCCACCTTGTCGGGGCCCTTGAACGGATCGGCGCTGCAGTGAACGCACTTCGCCTGGCACTTGTGCGTGATCGCGAGGTTCGCGGTTGCCGGGAATACCGTCTTGTAGATCGGCTCCATCAGCTTGCGCATGATCGCCCGCATGCCCGCCTTGGTGGGCTGTGGCGGATTGTACAGGTTGTGCCGCAGCGAGCCGTCGGCGTGCCGGTAGATCACCTTCATCGAGTTAATGGCGGTGCAGAAGCCATCGATATACGGCTGGATGGCCTCGGCGAGGTAGCCCCTGGCTTTCCCGCTCAGTTTGCCGTCCTTTGCCTCGATCTCGACGGACAGGTACTCAAAATCCGCCCGCATCGGTAATACCTCCTTTGTCTTTCATGTCCTTTGACTATGAGGGCCCGTTTTTCCATTTCCTTTCGATGAACTGCAGGATCCTGGCCGCCACGCGGGATGGCACATCGGTCGCCTCGCCGGGATCCTCGGCTGCGGTGGGGCGTCGCAACAGCTTGGTTGTCTCCGCGAGATCGCGAGTCATCCGTGCCGCCCGATCAGTCAGCAGAATGTCCAGCACTTCCCGGGCGATCAACTCCGATGAAGCCTTCCACTGGATGCATTCGGGAACGATTTCCCTGCCCGCAATAATGTTCACCATGGCATAGTGGGTGACTTTCATCAACCTTATAAACAAGGTCCACGTGAGAGTTGATACCCGATAGACCACAACCATCGGTGTTCCGAGGATCATGGCTTCCACGGTGGCGGTCCCTGAAGCTATCAGAAGTAGATCGGAGCTGCGAACTGCACGGTAGGTGTCGTCACAGATGATTTTCGCATCAAGCCCGAATCGCTCAACGAAATCCTGAAGCTGTTGGAGGCTGATCGACGGCGCCTTCGCAACCAGGAAGGTCACGGGCTTCCCCAGCCGGTCGCGGATCGCCTGTGCCGCCCGCGCCATGATGGGGAAATTGGCGTCGATTTCCTTTCGCCGGCTGCCCGGCAGCAGCCCGATCACCGTGGCATCTTCCGGCAGTGAAAGCGCACGCCGTGATGCCGCACGGTCGGGAACCGCTGCCAGCTCGTCCACCAGCGGATGCCCCACGAATTCCGCCGCCACATTGTGCCGGTGGTAGAATTCCTCCTCGAACGGGAAGATCACCAGCACCTTGTCCACGTACTTTTCAAGGATCTTCACCCGCCACTGCCGCCACGCCCACAACTGTGGGGTGATGTAGTAGATGACGGGTATGCCGAGCTTATTCGCCCGGCGAGCCAGCCGGAGGTTGAACTCCGGATAATCGATCAGCACCACGGCATCGGGCCGGTCTGCCGCGACGCGTTTCACCACCTTTCGGAAGACCGAATAGATCTGGCCGACGTGGCGGATTCCTTCGACAAGCCCCATGACCGCGTGGCCGGTGAGGTCGGCCGCGAGCTCCGCCCCGGCTTGGCGCATCAGCGGGCCGCCGAGGGCCGAAATCCTGGTCTCCGGCTGCTGCCTGAGGATCGCCCGCACCAGTGCGGCTCCGTGAACGTCGCCCGAGCTTTCGCCGGCCGAGATGAACACGTGCCGCCGGCACACACCCGCAGGCTCGCTCGTCATCGGGCTGTGCCCCTGTTCACCGATTCGCCCCTCCTTGTGGGAGACCTGCTTGTCCACCTGATATCCACCGAGTCCAGTTGGTCCGCTGCCGGAAAAGCCGCGGGGCTGCGGGCTGGATTTTCTACAGCCCCACTGTGATTTTCGTTTCCGTGCCGTGAAATCCAGCGAAAACCGCCGCGCCGTCGACCGGTGAAACATGAAATTTTACCGTCGACCATTACGGAAGTCAACGGAAAAAACGTGGCCCCGAAAACACGGTGTGCGTAAACTTTTTCAGACACAAAATGCGGCTTCTTGTGCGGCGATCACGGACGAACCGGCAGCCCTGCCGCCTCCGCCACCGCCTCCACGCCCGCGTCGAGGCCGGCTGCGTCATCCGCGTAAATGGCCACGATGTCGCTGTCCAACCCGAACACCCCGGCCGCCCACCAGACAAGTGCGCGGCCCGGCCCCGGGCACGCCTCGTCGATCTGCCGCGGGCAGAGGAAGTAGCCGTCCACCAGCAGCCGCATCAGCTCGTTGTCGGCCCGGTCGCCCACGAGCACCACCTGCTTGTGAATGGCGAGCGGGGGCTGTTCGAGCGGCCAGATTTTCGTATCAAGCGGAATGGTGCAGGCGGCGTAGTCGGCGGGGTTGCCGGCGCGCACGGTCCGCCCGCTCGCCCGCAATTGCGCCGCCAGCCGCTGTGCTTGCGCGGCCGCGCGCGCGCCCGCCAGCACCAGGATCTCGCCGTTCTCCGGGCGAAGCGACCTCTCCGGTCGCAGCGACCGCGCGATCTGCTGCGCGTCAATGACCTCGGCGCGCGGTGAATCGGCGGGCGTGCCGTCCGGAGCCGCCACCAGCACCGCCGCCGTCGTCGCCGTCCCGCTCAGAAGCTCGGTCACCGTCACCTGCCATTCGCCTTCAACCGGCGTGCAGCCGATCGTCAGCCGTTCGGCGAACCGCCCGTGCCGTGTCGCACGGTGCAGCGTCTGGTGCCGGCTGCCGTCCGGAGCCGTGAGGTAGATCGACAGCGGGATCACCGCGTCCACGCACATCTCCGCTGCCCGCACGCTCGCCGCAAGAACGATCTGCGGCGCGTCGAAGGCCAGCCGGTCGATCGACACGCCTTCGATCCGCGACGGCATCAGTGCGAAGATCGCAGCGTCGCCCGCGTCAAGGGCAAGCTCCGTCGGCCCGGGCCCGACGTGCCGGCGTGCGAACACGTCGTAGATCGCACCCCATCCAGCCGGTAGCTCCACCGTGCCGCGGGCCGGCACCGGATTCCATCGCGGAGCCTTCGCGTCCGGACGGTCGTCCTGCGCCATGTTCACCACCCACAGGTAGCGGCCCGAATCGGCGTTCTGCAGCGACAGCAGGAACATTGCGTTGCTGCACTCGGCAGCGGGCGGCGTGAACGGCCGCAGCGCCTCCGCCAGCGCCGAAACGTCCGGCCGGATCAGCCCGTCGAACAGCGCCCGGTCCGACTTCCCCTGCGCCTCGAACACGTCGGGGAACGCGAACGGCAGCCGCCGCGCCCCTCTGATCTCCACCGTGCAGCTCGCATCCACCAGCAGCACGCCCCCCTGGTCCACGTATCGCTGAAGCCCCGCGATCACCTCGGGCGGGCAGTGCGTGATGTGCGGCGCGATGATGGCGCGGTGCGCGGCCGCCACGCCCGTCTGCAGGTCTTCCTCGATCACCTGCGTGGTCGGATAATGCGCGGCGGCGGCCGTCAGCCACGCGCTGTTCAGCCGGCCCGCGTAGTGCCGCCCGCTCGCGCTCAGGTCCTTGCGGTCGCCCGCGATCGCGTGCAGGAATTCCTCGCGGCTGTAGAAGATGCCCACCGGGTCGCGCGGCTTCTTGCACAGCGCGATCATCCCCGAAATCGGCAGTATCCGCTGGCACACCTCCTTCGCCTGCGGCCACACCATCATCGAGTCGAGCGACCAGATCAGCCCTTCGAGCTTGCGGGCGAGGCAGGAATACACCGCCGCCCGGATACCCTCCGCCGGCGCGCAGCCCGGCCAAACCGGAATATGCCACATCGGCTTGTCCCACGCCCCCGTCCGGATCGTGTCCGTCTCGTGGGCCGGATACCACAGCCCCATGTGGCGGTCGGGATAGGCATGGTTGCACACGATGTCCGCTCCGCGCGTCTCGGTGCGGATGTAGATGCCGTCGATCAGCGCCTCCCACGCGTAGAGCTGGCTGGTGCCGAGCAGGCGGGCGTCCACCGCCTTGATGTCGCCCACGAGCGTCGTGAACACGTCGCCCAGGATCGTCGTGCGCCACCGCATGAAGGCCATCCACGCGTCGATGTCCTTCTCGGGATGCAGCGGGTCGGGAGCAGGCTGGCCGGTGATCTTCTCGTAAACGCGGCGCTGCGCGGGCACGGCCATCGGCCCGGCGTAGATGCCATCGTTCTTGCCGCGATACGGCTCGCACTGGCCGTCGGCGTGCAGCACGCCCCACGACAGCCCCGGCTCGTCGGCCAGGTGCACGCCGAAGAATCCGCCAAATGGCAGGCCGCGCTGGGCCGCGAGCTTCGTGGTGTAGCGGCAGGCCAGCATCGTCGCCTCATCCGACCAGTCGTTCTCCGGCCCGCCCGGCTGGTGCATTCGTGCCACCGCGTTCAGCTGCATGAATCGAGCGTGTGTTTTTGTGATGCGGTCGATCGTTTCGGGCAGGACTCGCGGCTCGCGCGGCTCCGGCAGCCGCTGGTGTTGCGGCGGCACCCACCCGTTCAGGTACCACCACAGCAGCACGTTCACGCCGTAGTCGTCGCGAAGCCCCGCGATGCGGTCCTCGATCGGCATCTCGATCTGGTGCCACGGCGGCTTGGTGAAATCGAGATTTGCCTGGAAGACGGCGATGACGAATGGCGTCCGCTCGATGCACGGCACGATGGTGATCGTGGTGCTGCGGCCGGCGGCCGAAACCGTCCATTCACCCGGCGAGAGCGCCCCTGGTCGAATCGTGAAATGCGCCCATCCGCCGGCCGCCCCGCACGAAAACACCCGCCGCCGCCCGCCCGCCGCCGTCAGCTCCACGGCGATTTGCTCACCCGCCGCCTGCACGTCATCGGCCGCATTCGCGTCTCCCGCGACTCTCACCCGCATGGGGATCGCTTCATCCAGCCTGAAAAACCGCCTGCCCGTCGTCGAGCCGCATTGGGGGCCTGCCATAGTGTACTCCGTGTAAGCAGTGGACTGTTTGTTCGGTTTCAGTGGGCCAAGTGGATCAAGTGGACCAAGTGGACGGAATGGACCAGGTTCTGCTGGCTGTTGTAGCTCTTCTTCATCTCTTCACCCCATCACCCTATCACCCTATCACCCCATCATCCCTTCATCTCTTCATCCCCTCTTCCCGTCCTCCGGTCCTCCCGTCACTTCACCCTCTCCTCCGCCGCCTTCCTCTCCTCGCTCTGGGGATATTTCTTGATCAGCTCCGCCCACGCCGCGCGTGCCTTTTCCTCCTGCCCCGCGGCTCGGAGGCAATCGCCGTGGAGGAGCATCGCCGACGGCTGCCGGTCGCTGTCGGGATAACTCGCCCGGAACTCCGCGATCTGGCGGATCGCCTTCTCCGCTCGCTTCTGCTTCAGCAGCACCTCGGCGAGCAGGAATGCCGCGTCCTCCTTCAGCGGGCTGTCCTTGTAGTCTACGGGCAGTTTCTCGAGCAGCGGGACGGCCGCATCGAGCCGGTCGCGATCGATGTGCAACCTCGCCATAGTCAGCAGCGCCTCGGGCGCAAACGCGCTGTCCTTGTTGCCCGTGATGAAATCCGTGAGCTGCACGATCGCCTCGTCGACGTTTTTCCCCTTCACCGCCAGCTCCGCGCGAAGCAGGCTGCTGCGGCTGTCGAGCTTCGCCTCCGGCTCCTCCCATTCCCAAGCGTCGAGCTGGGCGCGGGCATCGATGAGGTTGCCGTCGCGGAGGAAGCTTTCCACCGACTCCTGCCAGGCGCCCACGTGCGCGGCTTTTTGCTTGTAGTCGCGCTGCGGAATCATTGTGGCGGCCTTCTGGTAGGCGGAGCGGGCATCGGCCGTCTTGCCCAGCTTGCGGAAGTAGTCGCCGATCCGGACCTGTGCGATCCGCGGCTCGTCGCCCTTCACCCAGCCCCAGGTCTTCACGATCCTTTCGTATTCGGCCACGGCCTTCGCGAGGTCGCGTGCGTAGTAGAACAGCACGTCGGCCCGCTTCAGTGCCGCCTTCACCCGCAGCTCGGGCTGCTGGACGCGCCGCTCGGCCTCCGCCAGCACACTCAGAGCGGCAGCAACGGGATCGTCCGGAAGCTGCGGCCCCGCCGCGTCATCGCCGGCCGCCGGCTGCTTCTCGCGCTGCTCATTCGCACGGCACAGCGCCTCCGCATACTGCAGGGCATGCCGCACGTAGACCTCATCCGTCAGCTCCGCCTTGCGGGCCAGCATCGCACCGGCCGCGCGGATGATCTCCTCGGTCGGCGACTCCCCGCTCCCCGGCTGCTGCATCTCCTCGAACACGTCCATCGCGCGGTCCACGTGCTCAAGCTTCATCTTGTCGAACTGGTAGCCCTTGATGATCCCGTAGTATTGCCGGGTCGTGTCGTGGCTCGGCACCGTCTGGCGGTCCCAGCCTTCGTCCACGATGATCGTGTGGTCGATGCGGTACGACTTGCCCCCGCGCGTCAGCGTCAGGCTCACGTCGTACGTGGCGAACTCGAAGTACACGTGCTCCGGGTTCGGCGAGTCCGACCGCGTGCCGTCGCCGAATTCCCATCGCGGCTGATATTGCAATGCGTCGGGCGCGGTCGTCTCGTTGCGGAAGCTGAACCGCGTCATCTGCTTGCCGTTCAGGATCACCTCGCCGAAGTTGATCGCGCGGACGTCCGGCGCCACCGGCTGGCCCCGGATGGTGAAGCTCGCCAGCTTCGGCCGGTGCACGATCCCGAAGGCCTCGGGCGGAATCAGGGCGAACTTTCCTCCCGGCGGCTTCCACGCGCCCACCGCCGCCTGGTCGCCCTCGAGCTCCACGTGGTAATACTCAAAGCGATGCTTGCCCGCCGTCAGCGTCACCGTGTCGCCCGCCGCCCGAGCATCACCGTAGGCTCGGTCCTCCCCCAGCTTCCTGCACACCACCATCCCGTCGATCTTCATCACCGATGCGTCGTCCGACGACGTGGCAAATTGGTACACACCCTGCTGCGGCACGAACAGCCAGCCCTTGTAGATGCTTACGTAGTTGTCGGACGGCCCGAAGGGATTCGTGCCGTGAAACACCTGCAGCACCATGTTCGCACCGAACGACGGCCCGGATTTCTGCACCGCCCGCATCACGCCCTCGACGCTGTCGATGTTGCCGCCGTTGAACTGGCGCGTCTCGAGCAGGAGGCCCGATTCCGGTTCCCAGGCGGGCCCCTCTGGCACCGCGTTCTTCAGGCCGTAGAGCACGTAGTAGTCGCGCACCCCGGGCACCACCCTGAACGCCACCCGGCAGACGCTCCCCGGCCCCATGCACAGCACGCGCGACGGCACCGCCTTGCCCGCCGCCATCACGCGAACGTCGCTTCCCTTCGCGTCCATCACGTTGCCGGTGGCAAATTCGACCACCGCCGTCTGGTCCGGCGCCTTCGCGTCCGCCTCCACCGCGTAATACCGGCGGCAGTTCAGCGTCGACGACGGCCACGGACCGTCATCGACCGCCAATGCCGCCGAAATCAGTCCGCCGCACATCACTATAAGGAATACAAGCAGGTTTCGCATGGTTTCACTCCACAACCCGACGCACAGCCATCTCCGCACAGTATAGCGCACGGTGCGCGCGGAATCAACCATTGGTTGAACTCAGGACGCAATGAAGAAGGCCACGAAGATACAAAGAGCACGAAGCACACGAAGAAGAAAGACGAATGGCGAGCTGACGATGATGGAGCATTTCCAGCCCCTCTCCGTCTCTTCAGCCCTTCATCTCATCATCTCATCATCTCTTCATCCCCCTCTTCTTCGTGACCTTTGTGCACTTCGTATCTTCGTGGCTTTCCGGGCCAGCTTTTTCCTTTGCAACTGGCGGCTATCTGCCATATAATGGGAAGTGGGAGAAAGATGCCCGGCGTGCGCCCGACCGGCCACGCTGCCGTGCCGGACGCCCCGGGCGACTCCGCATCGGAATTTTCCACCCAGCAGAATCGGGAATTGGCCGCGGTAGACGGGGAACCGGCGGTACCCTGTTACCGGCAATCCGCCATAGCCGGGTTGAATTCCCTTCCGAGGCTGTGGTGCTTCGGTATCTGTCGTGGTAAGCGGCATTGACGGGTCGTCTCCTACGCAATGGGACGGTGTGAACCGGTGTCAGGGTCGGAAGACAGCAGCCCTAAGCACTCGCTCTCATGTGCAGTAGACCAAGGCGACCCTAGTTGGCTGCCGCGGCGTGAGCCGGAGTACCCTGACGGAGAAGGGTCCGCGGCCTTTCATTACGACAGGGGCGTTGGGCTTTCGGCTATAGGCCTTGGGCCGGGGAATGCGGTTGATGGTTTTCCGGCCGGCCGTGCCTGCTCTCGGCCTCTTGCAGCCCGAAGCCCAACAGCCCAAAGCCCAATAGCCCAAAGCCCACTATGGCCTACATCGTTCTTGCCAGAAGATACCGCCCGCAGACGTTCGACGACGTGATCGGGCAGGAAAGCGCCGCCCAGACGCTGAAGAACGCGGTGAAGGCCGATCGCGTGGCGCACGCCTACCTGTTTGCCG
>DATKYA010000052.1:0-2219 GCA_035528775.1 Planctomycetota bacterium
GAAGGTCTTCAGCTCGGGCCCGTAGACGCGTGCGGGATTGAAGCTCATCGGCCGGGTGTAGGGGTTCAGCCACAGCATGGTGCCCGTGGCGGCGAGGGCGTCGTTCGCGGAATGCCGGCCGCATTCGGCCACGCCGTCGGCGAGGATGGCGTTGATGCCGGTTTCCTTCAGCGTTTGAACGAGGTTCGCGGCGTCTTCCGGTTTTCGCACGTCGGGCACCACTTCGTCGGTGAGTGCGGCGATGGATTCGCGCTCGGTGCTCGCGAGTGCGAAGGTCTGCGCGGGCTGGCCGTTGAGGCGGAGGGTGTAGCTGCCGGGCGCGAGGTGCGTCGTCGCCAGCCTGAGCGCGCCGGTGCCGGCGCCTTTCGCCTGGCCGAGCACAGTGCCCGCGGCATCGACAAGTTCGACGGTGAACCGCCCATCCGTCTTCACGCCGATGGGGATTGCCTCGCCGATGAAGTAGTTGGTGCGCTCCATCGGGAGCACGACCGGCGAAATCGGGGCCGGGAGTTGCTCGCCGGCCGCAGCCGGCACGATTGATGCGAGAACGATGATTGCGGTACCAACGAGAACATACGCGGCATTCTTCATCTGGAATTCTCCGGGGGATGGGAATCGACGGAACATTGAATGACGATTGTACCGGGAGCGGCTGTTGATTCAAGGAGGATTCATGGGACCCCGCCCGCGCGGAAGTACTTGATTTGCGGATGTGCACGCGTTACTATGTGCGGTTGGCCGCTGGACGGGCGCGGTTTTGATTCTTCGGCAGTACTTCTTTCATGAAAGGATCTGTCATGGGACGCATCAGCGCCATTGGAATCGCTGCAGTTCTTCTCACACTGCCGTGCCTGGCAGGCGAGCAACCGGCCGAGCCGATCACCGTGAAGTTCAATCTCCCCAGGGACGCCTTCGTGACCATCGCGATCGACGACGCGCGCGGCCCCGCCGCCGGCATCCGCGTGCGGAACCTGATTGCGGAGCAGCCGATGAAGGCCGGGGAAAACACGGTGGCGTGGGACGGCCTGCAGGAGAACGGCGCGCTGGCGTCGCCCGGGACGTATCGCTGGCGGGGGCTGTATCGCGACAAGCTCGGCCTGGAGTACCAGTTCAGCGTGTACGACGCCGGGGCGATCCCGCCGTGGTTCTCGCCGGGCGTGAACGTGGCCACGGACACCGGGTGGCTGTCGGACCACAACCCGCCGTGGTCGGTGTGCGCGGCGGGCGACAAGATGTTCATCGGGGCGCTCACCAGCGAGAATGGGCAAAGCCTGATGGCGACCGATCTCGACGGCCGCAAGCTGTGGGGCATCTCGCACATCGCGGCGGCGGGGGCATCGGATTTCGCATACGACGGCATGATGGTCTACGTGGGCGGCGAAGGCCAGTGGGCCGGGGCGAACGCCTACTTCTTCCAGATTGATCCGAACACCTTCGAGCTGACGCAAATCTACCACAACAAGGCGTTCGTGGGAATCCGCGGGATGGCCGCACGCGACGGCAAGCTCTACATCTCGTCGGCCGTGCAGGAGAAGATCCTCGTGCTCGATATCGCGAAGAAGGAGATCGTGAGCGAAATCCCGCTGAAGAAGGCGCAAGGGATCGCGTTCACGCCCGACGGCACGCTGCTGGCGATCACGGACAGGACCGTAGTGGTGGTGTCGGCCGATGGCAACCACAGGACGCTGATCAACGATCACCTGGCGGCGCCGAACCGGCTGGCCGTGGCGAAGGACGGCACGATCTGCATCACCGACGGTCCGAAAAGCTGGTATCACGACACGAGCACGGAGGCGACTGTGCAGTACGACGTGGAGCCGCGGCGGTTCGAGGGCGACAACCAGATCAAGGTGTTCGGCGCGGACGGGGAGTTCATCCGCGCGATCGGCAAGCGGCGCGTGCCGGGGAAGTTCGATCCGCAATCGATCCGCTGCCCCATCGGCGTGGCGGTCGACGCACGCGGCCGCATCTGGACCTGCGAGTGGGACATGCTGCCGAAGCGGATCAGCGTGTGGACGCCCGACGGCAAGCTCGCGAAGGAATTCATCGGCTCCCACAAATACGGCGGCAGCGGAGCACTCGATCCCGGCGACAAGTCGCAGATGATCTATGACGGAATGCTGTTTCGCCTGGACTGGGCGAAGGGCACGTGGAAGCTGGAATCGACGATCGTGGACATCATGACCGCGGAATGCGAGGCGAAGCACGTGCCGGGCGGC
>DATKYA010000053.1:0-2761 GCA_035528775.1 Planctomycetota bacterium
TGGCGAGCGACCGGGCGGCCTACATCAACGCGCAAAACATTTTCGTGGACGGCGGCATCTGATGCGGTGGCGATTTGCGGACAAGCTCGAGCTGCTCCAGCCGTGGCAATCCATTCGCGGCACGAAGGCGGTGTCGCTGGAGGAATACTGCCTGTGCGAGCGGCTCGGCCGCGAGGGCGTGCTGCCGGAAACGCTCGTGATCGAATGCTGCGTGCACGCGGCGCGATGGCTGGTCGCGCGCAGCTCGGATTTCCGGTTGACGTGCGAGCTCGACGCGATCGATGGGTTCAGGTTCACCGGCGAGGCCACGATCGGCGACGTCATCGCGATGGACGTGCAGGCGACGGCGGACTCGCGGTCGGACGCTGCCGGCGGCAGTCTGCACGCGCGCTGCCGGGCGTCGTGCGGCGGCCGGCTGATTGCCGAGGGGGACATCTGCGTACGCCTGCTGCCGTTGGCCGGTCATTTCGACCGTGACAGCACCGAGGCGATGTGGCGGGAATTGTATGGCGAGGCTTGACGAGCGCGACTACACCTACTTCACGACGGTGCGGGGGACGTGCCGGGGGTGCCGGCGAATCGTGCCGGCGCGGGTGTTCTTCCGCGACGGGCGCGTGTGGCAGCAGAGCCTGTGCGCGCGGTGCCCGGCGGCGGCGCCGGCGCTGATCGCGTCGGACCAGGACTGGTATCTGAACGTCGTGCCGCGTGGGTTCGCGGACCGCTCGCCGCTGCCCGGTTCGCACGCGCCGCGGCTGGGGTGCCCGCACGACTGCGGCCCGTGTGCGTGGCACGCGTCGCCCTGCCAGTTGCCGGTGATCTCCATCACGAACGCCTGCCAGCTCCGCTGCCCGATCTGCTTCACCTACAACCGGCGGGACCGGCTGTTTTTCATGTCGGCGGAGGAGATGCGGCGGATCATGGAGGGGATCGCGGATTCGTGCGGTCCGGTGGACCTGATCAACATCACGGGGGGCGAGCCGACGCTGCACCCGGAGATCATCGAGCTGCTGCGGTGCTGCCGGAGGCCGGAGATCGGCCGGGTTACGATGAACTCGAACGGCCTGCGGCTGGCCGCCGACCGAGCACTGTGCGAGCAACTGGCGGAGCTCGGCGTGTGCGTGGTGCTGTCGTTCAACACGTTCGACCGTGCGACCGCGATACGCATGCACGGGGCGGACGTGCTGGATGCGAAGCTGCAGGCGATCGAGAACCTGACGCGGGCGGGAGTTCGCATGACGCTGCTGAACGTGATGGCCCGGGGGCTGAACGAAGACGCCACGGCCGGCATGCTCGACCTGATGCGGGGGAACGATTCCATCCTGAGCCTGACGGTGCAGACGATGACGTACACGGGGCAGGGCGGGGCCAGCTTTCGGGAGCGGCGGCACATCCCGGTCGACGAGGCCGCGCGGATCGTGTGCGGCGGATCCGGGGGCGAGCTGGAGTTCGCGGACTTCCTGCCGCGGCCGTCGGCCCACCCGCTGTGCTACCTGATCTGCTACATGCTGAAGCTGAGACGTGCCACCGGCACGTCTCTACTGCCGTTCGCCCGATTCGCCCCGCGCGAGAAGCTGGCGGCGCTGATGGCCGATTCCTACCTGATGCGGCTGACCGACGACCGGGCGTTCTTCTCCGACGTGATCAACGACCTGTACGCCCGGGGCGAGACCGCGCACCTGCGGGTCTTCCGCGAGCTGATCGACAGGATGTATCCGGCGGGGGGCGGCATCGGCACGTTCGAGCGGCAGCGGATCGCCGAATCGGCCGTGCGCACGATCTACGTCCACGCGCACATGGACGAGGACACGTTCGATTGCTCGCGAGCGATGCTGTGCCCCGACCTGGTGCCGTGCGGAACCGACGGCCGGCTGGTCCCGGCATGCACCTACAACCTGTTCTACAGAATGCAGGACGAGCGGTTCTTCGTGTAGGAGGAGAGGTGACGGTGGAAACGCTGGGAATGACGACATCGGCGTGTGCGGCGTGCCGGCGGCTGGTGCCGGCGAAGATCGTCAGCGACGGCGGCGACGTGTTCTTCCGGAAGTTCTGCCCGGAGCACGGCGAGTCGGTGGCGTTTGTGCGGAGCGACACCGCCGATTACCTGCGCACGCTGCGATACGTGAAGCCGGCGTGGGTGCCGCGGGAGTTTGCCGGAAACGCGGCGGCCGACTGCCCGGGCGGCTGCGGCTTCTGCGACCGGCACGAGCAGCACCTGTGCCTGCCGATCATCGAGATCACCGGCCGGTGCGACCTCGCATGCCCGGCGTGCATACGACCGCCGCGGTCGTCCGCGAACGCCGGTGGCGGCCGCGACATGACGCTGGCGGAATTCCGGCGCATTCTCGACGGCATCCAGCGGGCCGAACGACAAGTCGACCTGTTGAACATTTCCGGCGGGGAGCCGCTGCTGCATCCGGAGCTGCTCGCGATGGTCGACGACGCGCTTGCCCGGCCGTGCGTCGTGCGGGTGAGCATTTCGACCAACGGCCTGCGGCTGCTGTCGGAGCCGCATCTGCTCGGGGAGCTGCACGCGCGCAACGTGTGCATCTCGCTGCAGCTCGACGGATTCGCGGAACGGCCGTACGAGGTGCTGCGCGGGCGGCGGCTGCTCGCGGACAAGCGGCGGATTCTCGATCTGCTGGCCGCCGAGGGGATTTCGACGTCGTTGACGATGACCGCCGCCGGCGGGGTGAACGACGATCAGTTCGGCCCCATGCTTGACTACCTGTTTTCGCACGAGCACGTGGTAAGCATGATGGTG